>BEIM01000269.1 GCA_002898995.1 bacterium HR36 | reverse complement strand
GGCTGTCGTTTCGAGGGCCCCGGACGCTGCCAGCTCCCTCACCGAAACCGCCTCAGGTAGTGCATCAATCGCCAAGCGACAAGAGAGGCACTGGATGCGCTGTGCTTGCAGCAGCATCTCCACTACATCGGGATAGGTAGCGCCGAGCTGACCCAGGGTGTGAATCACATCTTCCAGCCGTAACGAACTATATTCGCGGCGTACTCCTTTTTCGGCTGAGAAACGCGACACAATGCAACGCCCATCCTCGCTTTGCGCGATTACCGCAAACTCGCGGCCTGCTTGCAGACTGAATGGTGGCAGCAAAACAGGGTCTTCCCCAAATAACACCACCTCTGCCCGTCCCAATGTGGTCAGGTGCACCAGGCTTGGAGAATCGGGTGCCACACGATGCAAATAAAAGCTCTGGTTGATGAAGTCGCCCTGGACTGCGGCTTCGTGTTCGTCCAAGAAACGTAAGGCGCGAAACGCACCGTAGCGCACGTTGGGACTGGGATGGCGCATCAACTCCTGTAACTTAACGCGACTGATGGCTTCGTCTAGGCTGGCTAGCGCTGCTAGTCCGTAAGCCTGGAAGCGCGGTTCCTCAGCAATCGCCTGGGCAAGGACTTCGCCTGCCGCAGGTTCACCGAGGTAGGCGAGGGCTTCCGCCGCAACGAAGCGCACCAGTGGATGTTCGTGATGCAACGCTTGCTTGAGTGTGGCGACGGCGGTCAGACCCTGGGCTTCCAGTTTCAAAGCCGCCACTACACATTTCGCCGGGGCGTTCAGGTCGCGCGCCAGCTGCTGGCTGGTAACTTCTGTTGGCTGTGGCGAGGAGTACAGGGGGATTTGACGGACGACACGCAGATAACGGGGCCAGTTCAAACGATATTGGGGCGGTACTTTGAGAACAATTTGCACGTTATTCTTGGCGGCAGCCATGCCTCGCATCCCGCCGTCACGCATGGGACCGTAAAACCTTTCGTTGATGCGATCAGCCACCAGTTTGGCAATGCGTGCGTCCTGGTGATCTTTTTGCAGCAGCAAGACAAAATCCCGGTCCACTAGCGATCGGCCGCCGTTCCAGATTCGGGCCTGGCGCCACCGGCTCGATTCGTCAGTGCCGTCCAGACCAGCTAGCAGTGGCCCTTGCGCCACCGCCAGTGCATGACCGCGTACCACCCCAGCCGGGCCTTCGCCACCGCGCAAGGCGCGGGCATCGGCGTATTCGTACAATTCGCAGCGCCGCAACACTCCGCCACGCAAACTGCTGGTACGGTCTTTCTCGGGAACAGCGACGGCCACATCCAGAGGATCGCCCTTGCGCACTCCCGGCATCAGTACCGCGCTTACTACTACCACCGCCACTCGGCCACTGGCCAGGTATTTGTCTGGTTCTTCCACACCTTGTTGTTTCAGTAGGTGAATGGCTTGGCGACGCATTTCGCCCGGAGGCGGCGAGCTTCCCGTGCCGGGCAGGTTTTCTACGACGCCCACTCCATAGACGCGTACGGGATGAGCCCCCCATACTACCGTGACATCGCCTACCGTCTTGCCAGAAAGGGTGGCCGGCTTCGGTGTCGGTTTATTCTCTGCCTGGCCAGGCCAGTGAAAGAGCGAAGGCGTCGCACAGCCTAACGCCGCGGCCAGCAAAATGACCAATCCACTTCCCTTTGCATTTTGCCTACGAGCTTTCATGGGCTGAGATCACCGACTCGGGTTAGTAGGCTCATAAACGAAAGCGCCAGAGCCGTCAAGGCGTTTCCGAGTACTAAAGATGCGCTTGCGCCGCGACTCAAGAGGTTAGCTCGCATTGTCGAAGCGCCGGCGATGACTTATAATTCAGTAGCTTCTCCAGGGAAACGGATCATCTCACGCGGCAAGCCGCCGCCCGCATTCATCATACCTGTTCGTCTCTGCGACAAGGCAGCGCCAGGGATTTGACAAGCTGGGATCCAGGGCAAGCTCGGCAGAAGTACGCCAGGTTGAAATGGAGGAGGAGACATGACTACGGTTACTACAGGTCCCGTGCTAGGCAAGCACCTGGTGAATGGTCGCTGGATCGAAGGAAGCGGCTCGCGGTTTGAAAGTCGTAATCCTGCCCGCTGGTCGGAAGTCATTGGCGTGTTCCCCCAGGCGACCAGCAACGAAGTTGACCAGGCCATTGCCGCCGCGCGGCAGGCCTATCCTGCCTGGCGCCGTATGAGCCGTATTTATCGCGCCGAGCTATTCGATCGCCTGGCCCAATTGATCAAAGCAGAAACCGAATCGCTGGCGGTGTTGATGGCGCGCGAATGTGGAAAAGTGCTTAACGAATGCCGGGCTGAAATCGTTGAAGGTCTGCACATGGTGCAGTATGTTTTTGGCACTGCCCGGATGCCGCTGGGCGAAGTGCTGGCTTCGGAAATCGCCGAAAAAGATGCTTACGTGCGGCGCAAGCCCCGCGGTGTAGCGGCTATCATCACCCCGTGGAATTTCCCTTTTGCCGTGCCGCTCTGGATGTTAGGACCCAGTCTGCTCGAAGGCAACACAGTCATTTACAAACCCTCGGAAGATACACCAGCTATCGGCCAGGCTTTGGTGGAATTGTTCGAGCGAGCCGGCTTTCCTCCCGGCGTTATCAACTTGGTGCATGGTAACGGGGAAGTTGGCGAGCAACTGGTGCGCGACCCCCGCGTCAACCTTGTGCTTTTTACTGGCAGCTACGAGGTAGGGGCGCGCATTCAGCAACTTTCCGCCGGCATCGTCGATCGCATCTGCGCCTGCGAAATGGGGTCGAAGAGCGCGGTCATCGTGTGCGAAGATGCGCGTATGGATATCGCGGTAACTGCGAGCATTTTGAGCGCTTTCAAGACCAGCGGGCAGCGCTGCGTTTCCGCTGGGCGAATTCTGGTGCATGAAAAGCGGTTCGAGGAGTTTGCCGAACGCTTCGTCCAACTCACCCGACGGCTCAATATTGGGAATCCGCTGGATGAGCGGAACTTCACTGGACCGGTCATCAATGAGGCCGCGGTGCGCAAGATTAGCTATTACAACCAACTCGCCCGCGAAGAAGGTGGTGAGGTTTTGCTGGATGGGGGCCGCATGCTCGACGAAACTCATCGTGACGGCTGGTACATGGCGCCATTTGTTTATCGCATCCGCCATCGGCCTGGGATTCGCTGTATCCGCGAGGAAGTGTTCGGGCCGCATGTGGCACTCATCCCGTTTGCTTCTAACGAAGAAGCGGCCGCTATTTACAACGACACTGACTACGGCCTGTCACTCGCAGTGATCACCGAAGACTACCGTGCCATGCGCTTTTTCCGCGAAGAATGCGATTTCGGCATGGGCTACGTCAATCTGCCGTGTATCGGTGCCGAAGTCCATCTTCCCTTTGGTGGGGTCAAAAAGAGTGGCAATGGCCGGCCGTCAGCTGCGGGTTTGATCGAGACCGTGACCCATCGGGCAGCCTGGACGGTCAATCACGGACTGGAAATCAAAATGGCCCAGGGACTGAAAGCAACCCTGGATTGACTCGAGAGGCTGAGCATGTGGCTTTTTGATGGCGAAAAGGTACCGCGCATCCGTGTGCCCCCGCCAGGTCCTAGAGCCCAGGCGCTATTGGAGCGCGACCAGCGGGTCATGTCGCCATCTTACACCCGGATTTATCCGCTGGTAGTGGAACGGGCCAGCGGTTGTGTGGTGCAGGATGTAGATGGCAACTTGTTCCTCGATTTCACCGCAGGCATTGCTGTCACTAGTACGGGGCACTGTCACCCCCATGTCACTGCTGCCGTTAAAGACCAGGCCGAAAAACTCCTGCACATGTCGGGCACCGATTTTTATTACGAGCCGGAAATCGCGCTGGCGGAGCGCTTGGCAGCACTGGCCCCAGGTTCTGGCCCGAAACGCGTGTTTTTCACCAACAGTGGTGCCGAATCCTTGGAGGCAGCATTGAAACTGGCCCGCTGGCACACAGGTCGGCCCCGTGCGATCGCCTTTTTGGGAGCCTTTCACGGCCGCACCTACGGCGCGATGTCGCTGTCCGGCTCGAAATTGACCCACCGTCGTGGTTTTGCTCCGCTGGTGCCGGAAATTCACCACGCCTCCTTTCCCCGCGATTGTGCTGGCTGTGCCTTCGCTGAGGATTGTCAGTGTGTTCGTCAGATCGAAGAAACTCTGCTGCAACGAATTGCTCCGCCAGATGAAGTGGCAGCGATCTTTGTCGAGCCAATTCAGGGTGAGGGAGGTTACTACGTTCCGCCTGCGGGGTTTTTGCCAGCATTACGCCAATTATGTGATCGCCACGGCATCTTGCTGGTTGCTGACGAGGTCCAAACAGGCATGGGACGCACGGGCAAAATGTTCGCCGTCGAACACTGGAACGTCGTGCCCGATATCATTTGCCTGGCGAAAGGAATAGCGAGCGGGTTGCCGCTTGGTGCTATGATCGCCCGCGCAGAAATTATGGACTGGCCGAGCGGCAGCCATGCCTCGACCTTTGGCGGTAATCCTGTTAGTTGCCGCGCCGCCTTGGCCACCATCGAACTACTGGAAAATGGCCTGATTGCCAACGCCGCCGACCGTGGTCGGCAACTGCGCGAAGGACTGCTGCGGCTACAAGCGCGTTTCCCGCAGCTCATTAGCCGGGTGCGGGGCCTCGGCTTGATGGTAGCGCACGACGTACTGCGGGATGGCCAGCTAAGTACAGCCCTCCGCGATGAGGTGGTGCAGTTGGCGTTTCGTCGGGGTTTGTTGTTGTTGGGTTGTGGCGACGCCGCTGTACGCTTCTGCCCCCCTCTGTGCGTCACCGCTGAACAGGTGCAAACGGCCCTGGGTATCTTGGCAGAAGTGTTCCAGGAAATCACGAGCCGCCGACAACTTCTCGCGGTGGCAAGTTAGCCGTTTTCGACCTGGGGAGTTTTATCAACCGTGCCTGCTGTTGGCAATTGACTATCTGCGCTGGCGGGAATGGGCAATTGTTCCCTTTCTATCCCCAGCGCCCTGAGTTGCTGCCACTCGCGGCGGTGTGTCAAGCGCAACAGCAACGGCAACAAAACCAAATTGCCGATCACTCCGCCCAGGAGGGCCAACGCTGCCAAGAAACCGAAATGCACCAGTGGCAAAAACCGCGACCGCGTCAACACGCAAAAACCGAACACCAAGGCAACGCTGGCCACGATCAAAGCTGCTCCTGTGGTGCAATGAGTTCGTACCAAAGCTTCCGCGAAGCTATGTCCTGCCGCCTGCTCTTCCCGTAAGCGGTATAGGTAAAGGATGCTGCTGTCAATCGTCATACCCATGGCTACGCTGGCGAGCATGGCTGTGGCAATATTGACTGGTAGACCTGCCCAACCCATCGTGCCGATCACCGCTAGCACGGGCAAAACAGTCGGCACCATGGCGATCAGTGCCAACATCAGGCTGCGAAACGCCACCAGCGCCATGAGCACCATACAACTCAGCGATGCCAGAGTGGTGGAAGCCTGATCCCGCAAGACGCTCTCGAT
>BEIM01000268.1 GCA_002898995.1 bacterium HR36 | reverse complement strand
AAAGCCCTGCCGAGTTGTTGCGGGCGGTGGTTGCACTTGAAGACCGTTACCAGGACGCCGGGGCGGCGAAGGCCATGCTGCCCACCTCGTTGGCCAGCACCGCCACCACCGATGCCCTCTCACCCACCCTCAGCACCCGCACCTGGCTCATGGATCCGCCGTCTGCTCGCTGGCTGCTGCGCTGGCTCATCTGGAGTTGCGCAGTTGTAGTCAGCGTGGCCTTGGCTTTCTGGGGCGGTCGGCTCGTGGGAAGGTGGCGCGCTGCCAGCGTACCACCTGCGTCGGATACCCCAGCAGGAGAGGAAACTTCCGACCAGTTTTCCTCACGTCTGGCTCTCGGGGTGACCGCCCGGGAACAGGAGGAAGCCTTGCTCGTGCTGGTGCGGGTAACAGAGCGGCCAGAAAAAGACTCCGCCAAACTTCGCCAGGGGGTTCAACACCGGGTAGATTTGGCCGTGCTCTTGCTCCGCTCCTATGGCGAAGATCCACCTGCACTCGACCGGGCCGAGAGGCTCTTCCGCGAATGGCAGCACAGTCCTGTGGAGGCTTACGCTCTTGTAGGGGACATCGGTCTGGCCATGGTCCTGGCTTTTCGCGATCACCCCACCGAATCGAATGAGCGCTTTCTTACGGTTCTCAAGCGCTGCCCGGGTTTGCAACGCCCCGCATTTGGCTTGACGCCCTTCTTGCAACCGGAATGGTATCGCCTGGTGGTACGTGCACTGGAACACAATCGCACTAATTGCGTGGCCCAGGGTTTGACATTTCCCAACGAGTTAGCTCGGCTGCGTCAGGAACTGCCTGCTAAACCGCGGCTGACCAAACCTGCTAGTTAGTCCTCGGGTACTCTCCGCAAAAGCTTGCCGCCTCAGCATAAGCCAGCGCTTGTCCGCAACAGGGACAAGGTAACGCATTCGGACGAAACGCTTTCCGTTCTTAGCACCGCCATTCTTCTGAGCAAAAGCACTCGACCGAGTAGAATAGTCTTTGCTGCTGAATCCCAACCATAGAGCGGGCGGTATTAAACCCGGTCGCATGGTGGCGCGGGGCAGCGCTTTGTGGAAAGCTATCATTGGGGAATATTGTCAATGGCTGATCCCTCTACGACTCTCCCGCTCGCGGAACGTGTGCGCAAATTAAAACTGCCCGAGGAAGTTGATCGTACTCGGAGGCGTTGGCGGGACCGCTTACCGTGGTTGCTGTGGCTGGGCACGGCATTGCTGTGTCTGGCTTTGGGGTGGCTGTGGTGGCAAGCCAGCCGTTCGCGCCTGGCAACTGGAGCTGGCACATCCGCAACCCCGACTGCGGTCGCGCCAACCTCTGCTGAGCCCCAGGCTGCTAAACCTGCCGATCCTAACACCGTGGTCCTGGAAGCGCTGGGCTACGTGGTCCCTGTGCGCAAAGTACAGGTGAGCCCGAAAGTAGGTGGTCAAATTATCCGCCTGTACGTCGAAGAAGGCAAGCACGTCAGGCAAGGAGATCTGATCGCCGAGATAGATCCGACCAAATACCTTTACGAACGCAATCGCCGTCACGCGCTCTGGCAACAGGCGAAAGCACGCTACGAGTTGATGAAGGCAGGGAATCGGCCGGAAGAAATTCGTCGTGCCGAGGCATCTTGGCTCGAAGCCCAGGCCGCGCTGCGGCAGGCAGAAAACGATTGGAAGCGGATCCGCCTGGCGGGGCGTGTCGTCACTCCCGAGGAACTGGAGCGTACCGAAAGCGCGCTCCAGCAAGCTCGGCAGCGTGAACGGGCCTTGTTCGAACAATGGCAATTGCTCCGCCAAGGCTTTCGTCAAGAAGAAATTCGTCAAGCGGAGGCCGAAATGCTCGCCCTCGAGGCGGCCTACCGTGACGCCGAATACGATTTGCAGAACACGAAAGTCCTGGCCCCGATCACGGGCGTGGTCCTCACCAAACGAGCGGATGTCGGTGATATAGTCTTACCCAACGTCCCCAGCAATCTTTCCGCGAGCATTTGCGATTTGGCCGACCTGCGTAACCTGGAGGTGGACGTCGATATCAGTGAACGCGACCTGCGCCAAATCCGACGCCATCAGCGTTGCGAGATTCGCCCTGATGCGTTCCCGCAGCTGGTGCTAAAAGGCAAAGTCACCCGCATCATGCCCCAAGCTAATCGCAGCAAGGCGAGTGTCTCTGTTCGTGTGGGGATTTTCCTGCCCGAGGATGTGGAACTTCTCCCCGATACTCGCGCACGCGTGCGATTCTTCGCGGGTCTGGTTGAAGAGCGTCAGTAAGGATTGAGATGAGGCTGTGTGCTTTAGCTCACCCTGCCACCTTTTCGGCAAAGACCCCAGCTAATCCCTCGCTGCCTACCCGAACCAGCCGGTCATTGACTTCCAGCTCAAAGACATCGTCCAACATGTGCCGGGCTACCATTTTTACCTGGGCTCCCGGTTTCAGGCCATGTTTTTCCCACTGGCGTAAACGTTGCGGATCGTCATCGCGCACCTCGCGTACAATGCCTCGCTCGCCTTCTTGTAAGGAAACCAGCGGGCAAAGCGTGCGAGGGGCAATCTCGCCTTCGGGTGTCGGTATCGGGTGCCCATGAGGGTCTTCCAATGGCTCGCCGAGGTATTCAGCAATGGCACGTTCCAGAAGCGGACTGATGACATGCTCCAGGCGTTCGGCTTCTGCATCCACCTCGCTCCAATCCAGCCCCAACACGCGATGCAGAAACAACTCAACCAGCCGATGTCGCCGCACTACCCGCCGCGCTTCGCGGAGCCCCTCGAGCGTCAGCCGCGCTCCTCGGCCCACTTCGTAAGTAATCCAACCCGCTTCCGCCAACTGCCGGAGCATGCCCGTAACCGAGGGCGAACGCACCTGCAGCCGACTCGCAATTTCGTTCGGCGAAACTAAACGCTCGGTGCCACCTAAATGGTGGATCGCCTTCAGGTAATCCTCTTCCGCCTTGCTTGGAATCCGCTCGGGCATAATCACAGACCTTCTTGATGCGCGCCTGCCGCGCTGTCACAGGCAGCATCATAATCATTTTCCCCAGCGTGATCCAGCCTGCCCAGCGCTGATGCAGCGCGGGCCACTGCTTAACCTGCACATCTTAAGACGGATGAGCGTAGACGTGCTTCATCATGTCCGTTTCTTGGCCTTGGCAATTTTGCGACTCCCCAGTTCATCCCAAAAACGTTTTTCAACAAAATTCCGCACCTTTGCGACATCCGAAGTAGTAATGGTTGGAGCAGTAACCTATGTTGGCCCGCCATAGCACGCTCTACTCAGCTGCCAGATATTCCGCGGTTTTTTCATTGTGTCTTCTTATGGTGTCTCAGTACGCTAGGCATAGCAAAATAACGAGGACGAAGGCGCCAAAAAACGCTAGAGCCAAACGCAAACAAAGAACGCATTAGCAGGAATGAGGCTGAGTTTTTCAGACATGTGAACGCTGCTACCATAGCTATGGGATGCCCGCTCCTGCTGGAACCCAGAGCACATCTACCGCCACGCAAGCCAACTGCAGGAACAACAGGAAGTCCTCCCCCTAACTTGCCCCAAGCAATTAATAAGTCATCAGCGGCAAAGAGGTTTATGGACGCGGCGAGGTCGGCATTTAGCACTGTGGTCCAAAAAGCCAGAATAACCAGGATCCATGGGAGCAACTAGGCTGTGGTATCAAGTTACGATCGCCGAAGGATCCACGGACGGACAGACCACGGCTTTTACTCTGGTCGAATTACTCGTTGTCATAGCTATTATCGGGCTGCTGCTAGCTATGTTGCCGCCGGCAATCCAGAGAGTGCGTCTGGCCGTTGCTAATGTTCGTTGCGTCAATAATCCTCGGCAGCTTGGCATTGCCTGTCATAATTACCACCACACCCTCGGCGAGCTTCCCTACTACCGCTTGTGTCCAGCGCCTTGGCAAAATGGCAACGACCTGTATTCCGAGACCTTGACTTCCCCGACCATCTACACTGGCCCGAACGAAGTTTGGTGGGCACCATACGACAACCGACCAGGTTCCACGGTCTGTGATGTCGTGGACGACAATTACCCGCGCGGTGTGCTCCGGCCCTTTATCGAACAGAACCAGCGCATCTTCAAGTGCCCGCTGGGTATTAATATGCAGCCGAATAGCCCAATTCGGGGCAAGCCATTCCAAGTCAGCTGCGGCATGAATTACGTTACCGGTGGACCTAATGGCAAAACACTGGGGGAGATCTCGAATGGCAACGGAACTCCGAACGTGATGCTGGTCTGGGACCACGGTCGCACGCCAGGATGTGCGAATTCGAGGATACCCCCACCCCGCGGGCCCTGGAAACCGTTTGTTAACCCCGATGATTATACCCATCACCCCGTTCGTCGCCACAACGGCTTTTTCAACGTGCTGTTTTGCGACGGTCATGTACGGGCTATGCAGCAAACGGAACTCACCGACCTATTGTTGTACGTGTACCCGCCGTAGCCGGCTCGACTGGTCCAGGTCCCCCCTACTGCAGCAGGCACATTCTGCATTCTGTGCTGTGTTTCCTGTGGTTCCACCTCTCTATAGGCATTTCCAGCGGGGTGAACTCGCTGAATAATCGGTGGCATAGGCAAGACAGCAACTCTCTAGAACAGGGCACGCGATCTGGATACCAGAAGCGGTTGGCGTAAACTAGCCGTGGCGTTATTTCCCACGCCAAGGTCGAGTCCTTTCATGCTCTCGGCAGGATGACGCCTGCCGCTCTTTTTGCACACCGCAGAGTCTGTCGAGGTGTAATACATGTTGGTGAGAGGCACGCAAATGCGTCGCAAATCTCGAAGTCACCTTGGCATCGGAAACCGTCCTGGAGCAAAGCATTGTTTGGGGCAGGCCAAAAAGCAAGAAGCGGCTAGGAATCCGTGAAATCTTCCAGGCGGGAGATAGCGACGACTTGATTGCGCAAGATCACCACACGCTTGCGGTTGCGCTTGATTCCTGTAAAGACCGATTCTGCGATGTAGTTCTCGCGCGTCGTGTCGCTGTCGCGCATGTCGTGCAAGTCGGCGTCCGCCACCACAATGTATCGCTCATTGATCAACTCCAGCCGCCCTAAACATACGTATGGGCTTTCCAGATCCACGATGACCATCTGGCCGACCATGCGTTCTAGGACGTCATCCATCGCCGCCATGACAGCTTCGCCCAGCGTTGCCTATAAGAGTTTGCTCCCGAAATTAACTATACGAGGATGGCACCTGGTCATAGCGGACAAAGAGTTTGGCAAAGGCTTTCATCGGTGCGAGAAATTAAGCCGTCGTGCTCTGTGGGCGGCAATGTGTCGAAGTGTGCCATAGCAACCCACTTCGCGACAGCCGGCTTGTCCAGTCTGGTGTTTGCGGAGGTTGACCGGCACCCTGAGCGTGCCCAAAGGTCGGCAATTACAATGAATTGCCAGAGATGAAAGGGATTCAAAGCGTTAGCGTAATGCTTGTTCAGACAAATTCATGGACCCACGCTGTACGGCACCCTGGCGG
>BEIM01000267.1 GCA_002898995.1 bacterium HR36 | reverse complement strand
CTCACTACGTCCATAGAGAAGTTGGACGTGAGAGCGGATCGGCCCACATCGGCTTTGCGGAGAAACTCGCCGACCGCATCCTGGCGTTGGCGTGCTGTGCCGGCGTCCACGATAGTTATGGCTATGCATTTTTCCTTGACTAAACGCGTGAACTCGTCGTTCCAGACGTCGGGATGGCGAGCGGCAGCCACGGACAGACGACAATTCCCCAGCGGTGAGCCACGATGCCCGGAGAGAATCAACAAGGGCTTGCCTTCCTTAGCCGCTTGCAAACGGGCCTGATTGACATCCAGCAACCATGGGACTTCGTGGAATCGGCATTCCCCCTCGCGCGGTTTGATGAGGCGCAAGAGTGCCTGGAGGTCAGCGGGTTGGGGACTATTAGCCGCCTGCCCCAGCGCGACTCCCGCGATTATCAACATGAGCGGGCCATGGAGAGCGCTAGTGTACAGTCTAACTGCCACGACTAGTCATCCTCCAGCAGTAGTTTAGTAAGCTATGCCACCCGGGTGAGGGAATGTAAAATTCCCTTCACCCGGATAGCCGATTAGGTTGCACGAGCAAGTCAACGAGATTGCGCCAATTTGGAAGCGGGTTCTAAGTAAGAACGCAGATCGTCACGGGCACCGCGCGGATAAACCAACTCGGACTCTTTGGGGTTTTCGATTAGCTCGAAGACGATACCCAGCAAATGAGTTCCAGGCAGCAGCTTGCGGGGCGTGCCTGATTCTTCGCCGAAGGCCAGCATATCAAATCGTGTCAACCTGCCCGACTTCGTGTCGGCTTGTATATATCCCAGTATTCTGGGAGCATAGGTGGTAGTGTAGCCCTCGGGTTTCTTAGCCTCCAAGTGGGCTTCGCCTTCCAGACGCAGAAGCACCCGATCACCTTGCACGGACTCGACCACCAGAGATAGCTGGCCAGCGGATAGATCTGCGTGAGCAAATTCGATCCCTTCACCCAACCCACGATGGGGATCCAGGTGAAAGCGGAAAAGCCTCAAGGCAAATGTGGTCGGGATAGGCACCTTTTGTCCGGGTTGCGGTGTTTTGGGAATCAGGGCTTTCCATTCGTTTTCGGGAACCCACATAAAGTCGCGAGCGGCTTCACGGAGC
Source organism: bacterium HR36 (assembly GCA_002898995.1). Classification (GTDB taxonomy): domain Bacteria; phylum Planctomycetota; class Planctomycetia; order Gemmatales; family HRBIN36; genus HRBIN36. Next base: position 4,368 of record BEIM01000267.1, on the reverse strand, counting down.
TGCCGCCAGCGATGCTGGCCTTCGCCCGGGTTGCAATCGCTTTGTTCGAGATAGCGCAATTGACCTTCGGCCGCACGGATGAAACGGCGTTGATAGACCGCAACGACCAGCGCTCCTGGTGGAGGACTGGGACGTCCGGCAGGGCCTTTACGCACGGTGGAACCCGAAACCAATTTAGATTCCTGGCCGGCTCGCCTCTGCTCTTCCGGCAAATTCTGCCATTTCTGAAGTGCTTTGCGAATAGAGGCGGCAAAAACTCCAGGCGTGTTCCACGGACATTCTTCGAGTTTTTCACCTTGCGGAGTGATCACCGCAGTTTTTCCGTTAGCGGTGACTGTGACGCACTTCGTTCTTCGCACCATGTCGCCCACTGCATCTTTGCGAGCCCACTCACTACGAGAATCTACCGAGACGCAAATAAAGTTTTCGCGGAGTAGCTTTACTACCTCTCCAGTCCACAAAGAGGGCTCACGGCCCTGCGAACCCGCTGCTCAGCAAAATGCATGCGGTGGGCCGCCTGCACCAGAAAAGACGAAAATGGGTTTGCCCTCTGCTGCTCCGCGGCGCAGTGCCTCGTCCAGGCTGAGCAACCACGGAATTTCCCAGTAACGAGATTCTCCCGGCTGGGGCTTAATTTGCTGCCGCAGCGTTGCGTAATTGTCAGCATTCAGCGATTGTGGCGGTCGTGCTGAGAGCACCGCTGCACCCAGCAGCATCCAACCCCAGCTCCACACCACTGTTCGTTTCATCGCTTCGTACCTCCTTCTTGCTATATGTTTGTTTGTTGTGATTAGGCGCCGACGTTATTGCAGGCTTAGACGTTCGGCACCCTCCACCAGTGTGACACCGCCCTCAAAGGTTAAGTTCCCAAGTTTGACGGAGCCGCGTTGATTTTTGGGACGATCGTCAAAGCACAAGACGACCGACCGCTTGGGATCTTGATTGACGCGGAAGAGATTCACTTCCCCCGCTAATTCGTGGGGGATGGGCATAATTTCTGGCAAGGATGTTTTCTCGGTGGTTATGACCAACACCATATCGAAACGAACCAATCCGCTTCCTTCTTTAACCCACACCGCATAAGGAGCGTTTGAGATTGCAGCAGGAACATCGCCATACTGCAAAGGAAACCAGTAGCCCACCTGCGGTGGATAGGCTTGGTCGTGGTATTTTCCTTGTCGCAAGGTTGGGCCATGTATGGCCGATTTATCTGCGGGAAAACATACGAGCTGATACTTTCCGGGGAGGCGCGTGCGCAGCAAGGACTTAGTGGTTTCGAGAATAGGCTCGTGCGGCGGCAAATGCAGCAACCATTCGTAAGAATGTTGACCCGTGCTTCGCAAGACATCGTGCACCCAGACGAGATTAGGCTTGATAAAGACGAGCGTTCGCTCCCAGGAAACGGGCGGCGACAGATGTTCGAAGCCGCTAGTACGAGCACGAACTAAGTCGGCGAATCGGCTCGTCTTGAAACCGGTAATTACCGGTTGCGCCACGCGTTTATAGGTCCACGCGCCAGAGGGCTCCGAATCACCCATTCCGTCAACTAAGATTGTGTTGTGGCCTTCGGCTCGCTTGAAATAACGATGATAAAGCGGGTCGTCATAATTAGAGATTTGCGGGTCAACAGCGAGGATCTGGTTGCCGGCGTGGATAAGGAAGTGAGGTTTACCACAATGCCAGGGCCAGGAGTTACGTCTAGAGGCATCCAATGCAATCACCACTGCGTCCGCTCCCCAGTGAGAGCGCAGCACAGCGATTCCCGCTTCGCGGAAACAACGGGCCGTGCTCGGCAGAACTGGGACATTGTTAGGAGCTTCGATGGCCAATAACTCTGGTTTGTTCAGCGACTTGGCGGCACGCTGTCGTAATGCCAAACTGGAAATATGCCAGCCGTCATTAATGGGTAAGAGGCGACCGCCGCCGTCGTTAGTGTGCAACAGAAAGTCGGCCATCTTATCAAGATGGGTTCTTATCCAGGAACTGGCCGATTCGTCCTGGCATTGCTTCGCCAATTCATAAGTGTCGAGATAAGCGAAGAAAAGCCAGGAATGATAGTGTGGACTGTTCTCAAAGTGCACGCCATCGGCATGAAAATCGCGCTGGCCGTGTTGTCGTAAAATGTAAAGGCCAAGTTGCTTCCAGGTGGAAGCCGATTTTAGTTCCGGCAATAAGTAGCCAGCAGCGGCCAAGGACATGCCATGCAGGTTCTGATGATTACCCTGTTTGAAGCCAAAGCGTACGTATTGGCTGGTGAGAAAATCCATGGCTTGGTGCACGGCGAGCAGAAGCTTCGCATGAAAATCTTGGGACGCCTCTGGCCAATCCAGGCTGGCAAAAAACACGCTCAGGAGCATCCGGCCGCGAATGGCCACTTCGATTTCTTGCCAAGCGAAGCCAGTCTTGTGTCCGTCCCACCAACCGGTGACCGGTAGTTCTGGGGCTGGACAGTCTTCATACCAGTCGAGGAACGTTTTTACGACGCGCTGCCGCAACTCGCTATCGCCAGCTAGATTGGCGGCGGCTGTCCACCCTGCCAGGTTGATCAGACGGTGGCGAATCTCGAAGCTCTCCAGTTCCAGGGGCGGAGGTTGATTGTTGTTACGCCAGTTGATGCGGCCCTGACGGATATAGCGCTTCGGAAAATCTTCCAAAGCATCCCGCCGCCAATAGGCGACAAATCCGGGATCACGTATCTGTTGCCAGTGAAGGACCTGGGTGTCTCGAGGCTGCGAGCGTTGACGGTAATAAGCCAGCACTTGCCGCCAAGCCTGGTCCACTTCGCCATCTAGATAATGTTTCCTTGCCTTGGCTAAACCAGGGTGCTGCCAGTCGAGATGATGCGCCAGCAAGTCTGAGATTGTGCGAACATGTTTAGAAGGGGCCTGGATTTTAGGCGGTTCCTCAACAGCCGCGGGTCCAGCTACGAACACACTGAGTACCGTCAGCAACCACACGAGTCGGTTGCCTTCGCTCGGAAGTGGAATTCGCATGGGTATTGGTTGTTCCCTGAGGCAGATCATTCGCGCACTAGCACGCCGTAAATTTTGAATTGTTGGACACCGCCGCGCCGCGAGTAAACCACCAGGGCAGAACCATCCCCGCGAGATGCGACTGCCGGGTGTCGCACTTGTACACCCGGTTCTGCTGCAACAGTTATCGGCGGCCGTGTCCCCTTACGTTCACGCTCACGCAACGCACGTGCATGCCGCAAGTCCTGCCAAACTTGAGCTGGGATACGGACAGAATCAAGGTCTATAAACTCGCCAGTCTCGCCATCTACGCGACTGATGGCCAGGTTAGTTATTCCTTCGGCATAATAGCCCCGTTCTCGCAGAAGCGCTATCTGTTCGGGACGGGCACTTTGCTCGATGACTACTAAGAAATGTTTCCCAGTGTTGGTTACCGCACACCATAAGCCATTGCGTGGACCGTACCCCTCTTGTAAGCCCTCCGGATGGTGATTTATTTGCTCCGACTGATTGGGCAGGAATAAGCTAAACAGATACCCGCATCTCCCATGGCCATGCTCATACTGGTTGAAACTCCATATCGCTGCGCGTTGACGCTGATGGTCGCATGCGAGGGCAAAACTTTCCCCAAGAAAACCGCCGCGGACAGACGAAACCTGGAGTTGCTCGTTGACGCGGATCAACGTTGGCCCGCCGTATTGCCATCCCGAAGGGTGATGTTGCGCGGCGACTACGTAAGAAGTGCCGTCATAGCCCGCTTGTGGGACGAGGTAGCTTTTCACCTCGCGAGTCTTGGGGTGATAAGCGGGGAGCAAGACCTTCGCGGGCCCGGCTGGCTTACCCTCACTCAGCAACGTACCACTTAATGAATAAGCTTCCGGCTCGTCGGTTTTCGGTTGCAGATCCGACCAAACGACCAGCGCACGTTGCTGCCCTGCAGAGGCCACGGCCGGGTAAATCTGATTGCCAGTACCACTAGCCACGGCTACACCGTTGGGCTCGAGTACTCTTCCGTCGGTGCTAACGCGAGCCAGATAAACGTCCCAGTCTTTCCCCTGCCGATAATCCTGCCAAGCCACGAGGAAATGCTTACCGTCGAAACAAACGCTCGGATAAGCTTGAAACCCTGGTGCATTGCACACAGCAATGGGCTGGCTATCTAAGACTTTACCTTCCGCAGATACGTGCACCGCGAAAATGTTCGTATCCGAGACACCAGCCATGCATTCCCCTTCCTGCCAGACGACTAAATAAACTGACTCGCCCCAGGCCACCGACGGCCAGCGCTGGTTACCTTGTGCCAGAGCGGGTGTTAGGTCAAACGCGCTACCGATCCGCAATGGCCGATAAGATGGAGCGCCTTTTCCCGTCTGGCTGGTGTTCGCCACAAGCAGCG
>BEIM01000266.1 GCA_002898995.1 bacterium HR36 | reverse complement strand
CGCACACGGGAAGCCGCGCAACGTGCCGAAACGCAGCAAATGTTCGTGTAATGCCGGCGAATCCAGACCCTTGTCGCGAATGTAGCGCAGGAAAAGTGGATTGAACTCGACCAGGGTTTTGCCGCCCAGCACGCCTTCCCGCCGATAGGCCAGGGCAAACAACGGCTCGATGCTGGCGGAGGTGCCGGCGATAATGCTCAGCGTGCCGGTGGGGGCGATCGAAGTGCGGGTGGCGTTGCGCAGACGCCGACCTGCTTGAGCGTGACGACTCTGGGGCCAATTGGGGAAGACACCGCGTTCTGCGGCCAATTGGCACGAGGTGCGGAGCGATTCTTCATCGAGAAATGCGGCGATCTGCTCCGCCACCCGGGCGGCTTCTTCGGAACCGTAAGGCACCTCCAGCAAAATAAGCAACTCGGCAAAACCCATGACCCCTAAACCGACCTTGCGCTTGCCCCGTACCATCGCGGCTATCCTGGGATCAGGCCAGCGGCTTACATCAATCACGTCATCCAGAAAACGCGTCACCAGTCGCACCAACCCACCAAGCTTCGACCAGTCAATCCCCCATCGGCTATCGCTGCCTCGCCGCACACACTGACTGAGGTTGATCGAAGCCAGGTTGCAGGCTTCGTAAGGCAACAGCGGCACCTCCCCGCAAGGATTTGTCGCTTCGATTTCCCCGAGAGCAGGAGTTGGCTGCGTGCGGTTGATGGTGTCCAAAAACACCAAACCTGGGTCGCCCGTCTCCCAGGCCGCCTGCGAGATTTTCTCGAATAGCGCCTCCGCCGGCACCTGCCGCACCACTTTTCCGGTGCGGGGGTTGACTAACGGAAAGTGGCGGTGATCGGCCAGCGCCTGCATGAAGGCGTCGCTGACCCCGACAGAGAGGTTGAAGTTGCGAAAACTTACTCCGTCGCGCTTGGTTTCGATGAATCTTTCGATGTCCGGATGATCCACGCGCAGGATACCCATGTTGGCGCCGCGGCGTTTGCCGCCCTGCTTAATGTTTTCCGTGGCCGCGTCGAAAATCCGCATGAACGACACCGGCCCCGACGCCAAGCCACCGGTCGAAGCCACGCGATCGCCTTCAGGACGCAGTCGCGAAAAGGAAAAACCCGTCCCGCCTCCCGATTGTTGAATCAACGCCATCAGTTTCAGCGCGTCGAAAATCGCAACCATACTGTCCTCGATCGGTAAGACGAAACAGGCGCTGAGCTGGCCCAGCGGCGTGCCCGCATTCATCAGCGTCGGGGAGTTGGGCAAGAAATCCAGCCGCAATAGCGCGTCGAGGAAGGCTTCCTCACAGCGGTGCGCCTGCCGTGCTGAGCCGTAATAAAGCTCAGCCTGGGCTACGGCGCGGGCCACGCGAGCGAATAATTCCTCGGGGGATTCGATCAGTTGACCGCTGGCATCACGCCGGAGATAGCGTGCTTCGAGCACTTGGAGAGCATTGGCTGACAGTTCCATAATCCTGCCTCCTCTATACACCAGTCTATGCAATCCCGGGCAGGTCGCAGGATAATACGGGCCCTGACGTCAAGCCTTTCTGCCGAGGCCGACAAGAGCATCTATGGAATGGCTCATCTTGGAAATTTTGCTGGCGGTGGTGATTGGCAGCCTGATAGGCTGGTTGGTCGGTTATTGGCGAGGACGGGGCAAGCCAGCCGAAACAGGTCGCGGGAGGAACCAGGACAGGCTTCCCTGGGATTTGCCCGGCCGAAAGAATTGGTTGCTGGAAACCTTGCCGGCCGCCCAGAACGCTGACCAGCTGCACCTCACCGGCCGCTGGCTCTTGGATGCGATGGACGCCGTGGGCGAGGGGGTGCTGGTTTTGGACTCAAGCCAGACTGTGCAAGCCGCTAATCGCACCGCCGCCAAACTCCTCGAAACTAAGCCTTCGGATCTGTCAGGCAGCAAAATCTGGCAGGTGGTGCAGCATCGGCCCTTCCTGGATGCTCTGGAACACGTTCATCAGGGCGCCACGGTGACTGCTGAAGTAAGGTGGCATCATCCCCGCGAGCAGCTGCTGCGTTTGTATGCGTTTGCCCTGCCCCGCGAGTCTACGACTCCCGACGCGCCCTTGCCAAACCCTGCGTCCCCATCAGACCGAACTGCTATCTCAGAACCCCCCGCCATCTCCAACATTTCCAGCCCGGGGCCAATCCTCGTCCTTCTTCGGGATATAACCGAATGGCGGCGTCTGGAACAGTACCGCCGGGACTTTTTGGGCAACGTATCGCACGAACTGAAGACGCCACTGGCCGCGATTCAAGCCGCAGCCGAGACTTTGCAGCCTATCCTGGCCAGCGAGCCGCAGGCGGCAGCGAAGTTCGTCCAGATTATCCTGGACAACGCCGAGCGGCTGAGCCGACTGATCCAGGATATGCTCCAGTTGGGTCGCATCGAGGCGGGCGAGCAAACCTGGCACAAGGAAATGGTGGCTTTGTCTGAGCTGATCCCTGCGGTGGTGGAACGCCACCAACCTCGTGCCACACAAAAGGGACTCCAGCTCTTGCTGCAGCCCGGTACCGAGCCGGTCTTCGCCTGGGTGGACGCCGACGCTTTGACGCGCATTCTCGAAAACCTCCTGGATAACGCCATCAAATACACGCGGCAAGGCCAGATCACCATCCGCTGGTGGCAAGCAGAGCGGCACGCCGTTGTCGAAGTGGCCGATACCGGTGAGGGGATTGCCCCGGAACATTTACCACGCATCTTCGAGCGCTTCTATCGCGTGGACAAGGGACGCAGCCGCGATCAAGGAGGCAGCGGACTCGGTCTAGCCATCGTCAAACATTTGGTACAGGCGATGGACGGGGCGCTCGAAGTGCAGAGCGAGATCGGTGTGGGTTCCCGTTTCACCGTGCGCTTGCCCGCCGCGGAAACTGCTTCGTTGCGGTGAGCCTGCTCGGTTTTTTACTGGGCAGGACCTACAAGCCCGTTCTGCCAACGCATCCTTAATCGAGAACGACGGGCGCCAGCCTGACGTGGGGCCGCAGCACGTGCTTAGCAAGCCATACGACTGCCCGAATGCATCAACGCACGGAGAAAAGATGCCACGCATCTGCACAGGCACAACCGCAATCACGCGGGAGTCAGCCGACGTGGCGTCGCGAGCGCTGGGGCAGGGGCGTTTCGCACAAGAATCATGGGTCCATTCCGCACCCCGACGCACGGCTAGCGGAATGCAGCTTAAGCACAGCGGGCGCGCCACTCCTGGTCGGCCTAGGCCACGCTAACTCATAATCGCGTGCACCACTTTGCCGTGGACGTCGGTAAGACGGAAATCGCGGCCGGCATAGCGGAAAGTAAGTTTTTCGTGGTCTAGGCCGAGGAGCCACAAGATAGTAGCGTGGAGGTCGTGCATGTGCACGGGGTTCTCGACGGCTTTGTGTCCGTAATCGTCAGTGTTGCCGTAAGCGCAACCGGGTTTGACCCCGCCCCCAGCCAGCCACATGGTGAATCCTTGCGGATTGTGATCGCGGCCGTCCTTGCCCTGCGCCATGGGCGTACGGCCAAACTCCCCTCCCCACAATACGAGGGTATCCTGAAGCAAGCCGCGCTCTTTCAAATCGGTGAGCAGAGCGGCGATGGGCTTATCCACTTCCTTGGCGTTGCGTTCGTGGCCGCCTTTGAGATTGCCATGTTGATCCCACTTGAAGCTGTGGGAAACCTGAACGAAACGAACGCCCGCTTCAAGCAATCGGCGGGCCATCAGGCACTGGCGGCCGAAATCGTCCGTGGGCTTTTCATCAATGCCATAGAGCTTGCGTGTGGCGGCCGATTCGCGCGACAAGTCGAGAATCTCTGGGGCCACCCGCTGCATGCGGAAAGCCAGTTCGTACGATTGGATCACGCCTTCCAGTTGGTCGTCCGCGCCTGTGCGGCGCAAATGTTCCTGGTTGAGGCGTTGCACGAGATCGAGCTGACGCCGCTGCACTGTCGCCGGCAGGTACGGGTGGTGGAGGAAACGGATTTGCGCCGCGCTGGCCGGAATGTCCGCGCTGCCAATGGCCGTACCCTGGTAAATCGCTGGGAGAAAGGCGTTGCCGTAGTTTTGTGCCCCACCGTGTCCGCGCGGCGGACAAATAGTAACGAAACCGGGCAAGTTGCCATTTTCCGTACCCAGACCGTAAACAATCCACGATCCCATCGAGGGCCGCGTCAAGTTTTCGCTGCCCGTGTGTAGCATAAGCACGGCCTGGCCGTGGCTCTGCCCGTTGGTATGCATACTGCGGATCACGCACAATTCATCTGCGTGCCGTGCCAGTTCAGGGAACAGTTCGGAGATCCATAAACCGCTTTCGCCGTGCTGCCGAAACTTCCACGGGCTGGCCATAAGCCGGCGGCTGGCATCCGCGCGGAAGCTCTTCGGGTCCACCGGCGCTTCCTTGCCATCATCCTGCTGGAGTTTCGGCTTATAGTCAAACGTGTCCACGTGCGACGGGCCGCCGTGCATGAACAGAAAAATGACTCGTTTGGCCCGCGGCGGATGATGTGGCGGTTTCGGCGCTAAAGGATTGTCACTGCTGGCTTGAGCTGCCAGCCCCGCAAAAGCCAGGTAACCAAAACCACAGGCCGCCTGTTGCAGCCATTGGCGCCGTGTCCAGTACATCGCAATTCCTCCAGAGGGTACCCACCTATCCAATCAGCCGCCGCGCTTTCCCCTTCACCGCTTTTTTGTAGTCCCCATCAGCCAACGGGCCCAGCCGGAAAATCAGCCCAGCAAACAACCCCGGCTCAAACCATTCCTGCCCCGTCACCTCCTGCCGCAGCACGTACTCTTGGGCCTGCCCTAACTCGTACTCCAGCAGTTGCCAATCCCCCTCCCGCCGGTGGATCTCCCAGTACCAGCCAACACCGTAGCGAGCGTAGTCCTGATGCTTGCGGAGCAACACGTGCGGCTTATCGCTGAGCGAAACAATCTCCACGCACAAGTCCGCTGGCCCAAAGATGCGTTCCCGTTGCAGCCGATTCAGGTGCGCTGTGCTCAGATAAACCAGGTCGGGCCGATAGACAATGCCGCGTTTTTCATCCAGCACCATGTCCAGGTCGAACCACACCTGACCCAAATCGTTTGCACGCACCCAACGTTCCAGCACATGCAAAAGCCGATGCGCAATGTCCTGGTGCCAGAAGCCCGCACTGGGGGACACGACAAGCACTCCGTCTATCAACTCGGTCTTTTCATCGTCCTCGGGCAGAGCCAGGTATTGCTCCACACTCCAGCGGAGTGTCTCGTTTCGCTTCGCTCGCTTCTGCTGCCGCCGTGCCGCTACTGCCATTCCCTCGCCCTCCGCCATTCCCCTCACATTACACCAATCGCTTCGCCCGGCCTTTCACCGCCTGCTTGTAATCCCCATCAGCCAACGGGCCCAGCCGGAAGATCAGCCCAGCAAACAACCCCGGCTCAAACCATTCCTGCCCCGTCACCTCCTGCCGCAGCACGTACTCTTGGGCCTGCCCTAACTCGTACTCCAGCAGT
>BEIM01000265.1 GCA_002898995.1 bacterium HR36 | reverse complement strand
TGTTTCAAGCGTCGGGAGATGGCTGCGACTTGTTCCTGACGACTCTCGCGACGGGAGCGGCTATCCGATTCGATGAGCTGCAGGTAGTCAACGATGAGCAGGCGGATATTGTGGCGAAGTTTGAGCCGCCGAGCGTTGGCGGCGATGCGGAGCATGTCCTGCGCCGGGGTGTCGTCAATAAAAAATTTGGCCTGCGAAAGGTCGTTGCCCGCCGCATGCAGCCGCCGCATTTCTTCAGCGCTAAGGTGGCCCTTACGGAGTTTGTGGCTGTCAATGCGTGCGTGGCAACAGAGCAGGCGTTCCGCCAACTCAACACGCGACTGTTCCAGGCTGACGAAAAAAACCGCATGGCCCTCTTCCAAGGCGACGTGCCGCGCGATATTCAGCGCGAATGCCGTTTTGCCCATACTCGGCCGGGCCGCGATAATGATCAATTCCGAGTCCTGCAAACCCGCCGTTTTTTCGTCGAGATCGAGGAAGCCCGTGGACAGGCCGCTGATGGCGCCGCCGCTGAGACGTTGATGGCGCTGATCAATTCGGCTATAGGCCTGAGCGATGCACTCTTCGAGAGTAAAGGTTTGGCCTGTAAGGCCCCATTCTGCGATTTGCAAGATTTTTCGTTCCGCTTCCTCCAGAATATCATCCGCAGGAGCGCTTTGTTCCTGGGCCAGAGAAAGGATTTCATTGGAAGCGTGGATGAGGTCGCGGATAATCGCTTTGTCCCGGACAATGCGAGCGTGATGCTCGGCGTGCGCTGCCGTGGGCGTAGCTTCCCATAAATTCGCTAGGTAGGCATAACCGCCGATCTCCTCAATGAGTTTTTGCTGGTAAAGCTTCTCACTGACCGTAACCAAATCGGCAGGTTGGCCGTGATCGTAAAGCTCGACGATAGCGCGAAAGATGGCGCGATGAGCGGGGTCGTAAAAATAATCGTCCTTACGGATAACCTGCAACACGTCGCCGATGACGCGGTTGTCGCGCAACATGCTCCCCAACACCGCGCGTTCGGCATCGAGATTCTGCGGCGGGAGATATTCCGCTGGAATACTTGCGGGCATCATGGATTGCGCCACGGACAGCTCAGCTCCTGACGATGCTGCCAATTCCTGGCCGCATACCCAGACAATTATGCAAGGCCAGCTGACCTTTGCTACATAAGCAAAACCCGTAATGGTCCCGCGGCGTGCGAGTTATCTGACCGGCTTCCCTGCGCGTTGGCTAAATTTCGTCGTCCAGCGTGATGCACAGTCTAGAAGGGGTCGAGACAGTAAAGCGGTCGGGCATAGTGGCACGCTCAGTTACTCGCAGTGGCGGCAGAAGCGAGGGAGACGTGTTCCGCACTGATGACTAAGACCTTGACCTCGGTTTCAATGTCGTAGCCGAGGTGGAGTTTGACGGCATAAAGGGCTAGTTGTTTGATGGGGGCTTCCATACGGACTTGCTCCGGCTCGACCTGGTACCCCTGGGACTTCAAGGCACGGGAGATTTCTTCAGGGCCGACCGAACCATAAAGCTTGCCTTCTTCATTCGCGGTAGCCTCGATGGTGATGGTCAGGTCGCGGAGCCGGGCAGCCAGATTTTTCAGGTCGGCGATGCGAGCCTGGCGCAGTTCCTCGATACGCTGTTTGTGGCGTTCGAGCCGACGGAGATTGTCCGAAGTGACAAACGTAGCCAAGCCGCGTGGAATTAGGTAATTGCGACCGTAACCAGGACGAACCTCCACCACGTCGCCGGCGCGGCCGAGATGCGGCACGTCATCTACCAGGAGCAACTGCATACCGCGGTTGGGGCCACGCGGAATCTGTTGGCGCTTTTTGACGGGCGGGGCCGGCTTCTCCGGCAGCGCTGTTGTTGCACTTTCGGGGCTTGTCGCTGCGGCAGTCGCTTCGCTGGATGCCGCAGCAGGTTTCTTGGTTTTCGCTTTCTTGGTAGATTCTTTCTCGGGTTTGCTCATAGGTATTTCCTCGCAGGCGTTGTTATCTGATAAGCATTGGCAACTGGGTCAGCAGCAGCGGCTCCTAGAATGGGATATCCTGGTCGGCCGGGTCGGTGTCTGGCAATTCGCCAAAGGGGTCTTCTTCTGGAAGCGGTTCCTCGATAGGAGCAGCAGCACGGCTAGTTACGGCCGGTCGCACCGCGGGCGTGGCGCCGTTGTCAAGTCGGCTGTCGAGAAATTGGAAACTATCCATCACCACAACCAGGCGCTGCCGTTTCTGGCCATCGTTGCTCGTCCATTGATCCAGGCGGAGATGCCCCTCGATATAGAGTTGGCGTCCCTTGGTGAAGAATTGCTCCGCTTGGTCGGCCAGCCGGCTAAATTCGCCGCGATTAAAGGCTTCGATTTCCAGATACACGGGTTCGTCTTCCCATTGGCCGGTCTGCGGATTCTTACGTCGGCGATTGACGGCAAAACCGAACCGCGCCACTTTGCCGCCCGTGGCAAAGGTGCGGACTTCGGGATCACGGGTCAGCCGGCCGATTAGCAGGACTTTATTCAAATTGGCCATGATCTGCCCTCCACCCCCAGATAGTGTACAAAAGATCGCTTGCTGGGTCAAGATCAAGTTTGCTCGACGGACTGGGCGGCGGTCTCGGCTTCCCCCTCTTCCGCCAGGCCCGGCATCTGGATTGCCAAGGCATGTTCTTCGCGGCCCAGCGCCAGCAAAGCTTCTTCCATTTTCGGATGATGGCGAATAATCAGGAAACGCAAGATATTCTCGTTGATGCGGAAATCTTCGCGGATCGGCGGTAAAGCTTTGCCCGGGGCACGGAAAAAGATCAGGTGGTATGTCCCCTTGCGGTGCTTTTTGATCGGATAAACCAGCCGCCGTTCATCCCACAATCGGCTGGTCTCGATCTTGGCCCCGTGCCTTTCCAAGGTCTGGTGGATCTGCTGGATCAGTTTCTCCTTCTGGCTGTGATATTTGTTGCTATCAAACAGCAACAGGCATTCATACAAGTGTGTTGGTGCGGTCAATGTCCTTTCCTCCTTCCGAATTCGTCCGCTCTTTCAGCTTGTTCGCTGGCGAGTGACAAAAGCACCGCCGGCCTGGGATTGCAAACATTGTATAGCGCTGCGGAGGATTTGGGGCAGGGCTTTTTGCCGTAACCCGTCGGGCCGCGTTTTCAGTTGCGCAGAAATTAAGGTTTGGACGAGCCGACAATGCCTGGACACGCCTGCGTCGCCCATCAGGCTTTGCGCGCAAACGCACTCTGCTGCCAGACACCAGCTTCTTCTGCCAGACTGCAGAACGCGAGGGTATTATCGCAGCAGGTTTCCTGGCCGAGGGTGTTTGGATAGCTCGCCACAAGCCAGAGTCGCCCATCCGCGGCCATCAAAATTCCCTGGATTCGTTTCGCTTGGCAAAAAAACGGCACGGCGAACGGAATTCGAGGATCGCGGCGGTAGTGCAAACTGGTCAGCAACGGCTGAGGGCCTGCGCTAGCTCACTAGCGCGTTGGGCGTTGTGAATCAGCAAAGCGCGATTAGCTTCCAGGCTGCGTCCGTGGGTCAATTCGGCGAGCCGTTGCAAGATGAATGGCGTCCAGTCCGAGCCACGAATGCCCTGCTCCACCGCTTCACGTTCTGCTTGCGTGAGGGCCGCTTCGTGCTCAGTAGGATCCAGAGGCATTGGGGGGGCAACGGCCACGATCGCGCCCTGGCCACCCAATTGCCAGTGGCGGCGCAGCCACTTCGCTAGCTCTTCCGGGTCGTGAGTGTTAGCGAGTACAGGGTAGCCGCTGCTGGCCAACACAAACGCAGGCCACTCTTGCGTCGCCCAACCGAAAACCGGGATACTCAGAGTGTCCAAAAGCTCCCGGGTGGCGGCCGCATCCATCAAGCTCTTGGCGCCGCTGCAGACGACGGCCACAGGTTGCCGCGTCAATTCCCACACATCCGCGGAAACGTCCCAGGTGGTGGTTCTAAGCCGTCTCACCCCGCCGATGCCACCAGTAGCCAGCACACGAATCCCGACTTGCGCCGCGACGAACAGCGAAGCCGCTACCGTCAGGCCCGCATGCCGCCGCTGTTCCAGGCACACTGGCAAATCCCGCCGGCTCGCTTTGCAAACCTCCCAGGAGTGTGCCAGGCTTTCCAGGGTCGTGCTATCCAGGCCAACATGAAGTTTGCCCTGCCAGACCGCCAGCAATGCCGGAACACTCCCCGCAGCGCGCACCGCTTGCAGCATGGCCAGGGCAGTTTGCCAGTTCCAGGGGCGGGGCAACCCGTGCGTCAGAAACGCGGATTCCAGCGCCACAACGCTGCGACCCTGCCGCAGCGCGGCTGCTACTTCTGCATCTACTTGCCAGGCTTCGTCCACGGTCATCTTCCGCGTAGGACAGATCGTGCACCGAAAAGGCACCGCGGCGGGTTGGGGATTCCCAATCGCTCACACCAATCGGCAGGGTCATTCGTCAGGGATCGGCTCATCGGCCCAGTTGCGTGGGATAAGGAAGTATTCCGTGAGCTGAGCTTCGCGGCTGCCTGGTTCGGGGCGGTAATCGTACACGTAGCGCACTGTGGGCGGTAACGACATCAGAATAGACTCCACACGCCCTCCCGTTCGCAGGCCGAACTGCGTGCCACGGTCATACATCAGATTGAATTCCACATAGCGGCCGCGACGCACCTGCTGGAAGAACCGCTCCCGTTCCGTATAAGGCTCATCTTTACGCCGTCGCACAATCGGCAAGTACGCTTCCAGAAAATGATCACCGCAGTCCCGGACGAAAGCGAATAGCCGCTCCAGGTCGCCTTGCAAGTAGTCAAAGAAAATACCCCCAACCCCACGATGCTCCTTACGATGCGGCAGGCAAAAATACTCATCGCACCATTGCTTGAGCCGTTGATAGTCCACCAATGGGGCATGGCGCTGACACACTGTCTTCCAGACGCGGTGAAAGTGAATCACATCTTCGCGGTAAGGGTAATATGGGGTCAAATCAGCACCGCCTCCGAACCAGGCAGCATCACCTTTACGCAAAAAGCGGAAGTTCGCGTGCACTGTAGGCACCATCGGACTGAGCGGATGCAGGACCAGAGAAATACCTGTGGCTTGAAAAGCGCGTCCTTCGCCGGGCATGGTGCGGGCAAAGTCCTCGGGAAACTCACCCCAGACCTGAGCGAAATTGACCCCGGCCTTCTCAAAAACTGCGCCGTCGCTCAGCACGCGTGTCCGACCGCCTCCGCCACCCGGCCGATCCCAAATGTCTTCGCGGAACCGGGCTCGTCCATCTACCTCTTCCAGCGCCTGGCAAATGCGATCTTGCAAATCACGAAAATAAGCGGCCGCTTCCTCGAACATGGCCATCCCTCCAGTTCGATGCGCTGCGCAAGCCCAGGACACTCGGCAGCGGCTCCTTTTTGCGCCGTTTGCGAATTCAGCAGCATGGAGCAATACCGCCAGCCGACCACACTACTTCCGTGCCCTTGCATCTTACGTGCCAAACTTTTCGCCGCACAATTCCACTACCCGGCACCGATAGACCCGTGCTCGGC
>BEIM01000264.1 GCA_002898995.1 bacterium HR36 | reverse complement strand
AATTTTGAGGGAGACCAAATATGGGCATCGAACGCTATTAGACGACAATAGGTGGCATTGTGCTTTGCGTGTTAGTTCGGATAGCGACACCCTGGCCAGTGTAGTGCAAATTCTTTCCTCCTTGCCAGTTCGATTGTATTCGCTAACATTTCGCACCAGACCGTCTGTCTCCACCGAGGCGTACATCCGCATGGCATTCGGCGCGGATGAGCGTGTTGCTGACTTAGTGCAGCGTAAGCTGATGCGCCTCATCGGCGTATTGACTATTAAACTCACTGAATCCCCGAGAGGACGAACTGCCGATGACTCAGGATAGTTCACAGAGCGCGGAGATGTCGCAAAGAATTATAATCCCGATACGGTAAATTCGCGTGCGCGAAGGCGTATATATTCAGGTAGGGATGTCATCAGCGCAGAAGGGGCGGGCCCATATTGCGTAGATCAGGGTGTGTTAGGCGCATTGCACCACGATGATAGTCCTGAGTTGTATGTAAGTAACATGCTTCTTAGGCCTTGCAACGGCCCTCTAGTTATCGCTGGGATTAATGAATCGCCATGTATATAGAGCCAATCCTTGTTGGCGCAAAAGATGGGGAACTCTAGCACTATGCTTTTAGTGCCTGTGCTCCCGTTGGCCAGACAATCGATCCCATTCGCTCCATCCATGACAACCGCTGCCGCTGTATTCGCGATTTTCTGCCGGAACAATAGCGCGGCTACGCTGAAGCTATATCAAGGGAAATCTTAATGGCGCAGGCGATGCACGAGTGAGACAGTCAAAAGCTATCGTCAGGGTCAACGCTGACCGCGATGGTGAGCCTGCTATCTGAAAAAGAGGATCGAGACTAAGCTGAGGGGCGATAGTGCGGGTAAACCTGATGACGCGGCGGTTATGTGGGGAGGAGTTCTAGGGCAGGCTAGGCGATCTGCCTGAAATGCGAACTGGGTTCGATTGTCTCGCTCCTGAACAACACTCGACATATTGCGGTTGCCGACCGGCTTCCGGATAGGGATGGTGGAGACTGGCACCTGGGCGTTGTCTGGAACCACGAGATACTGTTGCCACGCAGGGACGGAACGTGACAAATAGGATCGGCACGACAAGGTGGTGCAAGCTAGTGGAACCGCGTTAGATGGCGTGCGGCATTACAGCGGCGGCGGAGCTACAGCCGGCGGAGGTGAGGTCGGTACGCTAGGAAAAGCGCCCGGAGAAGCTGGTGGGTTTGGCGGTATGGGAGCAGGGATGGCGGCAGGGGGTGGATGGGCCACGCGGGGAATGGGTTCGGCATAACTGGGAGAGCGGGCGGGACGTGCATAGTCCAGAAAGTCGGCGAGTGGCGCGGTGCTGCACCCGGCCAGCAGGCAAGGCGCGATCAGCGCAGAGATTACATTGCGCAGCGGCATCCGTGAGCTCCGAGGGATTGTTTGTTGGTTGGCGATAATCGTTTGGGAAGATGTGTCAAGCTCATTTCGGCGCGGCTTTGGAGGAACGCGTTGGACAATACTGGTGGCACCCTAAGCGAAAGCGGTAGCTTTGTTCGGGTACCTTGCAGAGGAAAAAGGATTTTAGACGCAAAAAAGCATGGTGTATCAGCCGCCCAGCGCTTCCTCGAGAACGCTTTCGTTGACGTAAATGGGCACTTGGCAAGTAACGGCCAAAGCAATAGCGTCGCTGGGCCGGCTGTCCACTTCGATCAACTCTCCGTCTTTGCGTATGCGGAGCTGCGCATAATAAGTGTGGTTCTGCAGATCGTTGATAAGAATATCCTGGAGCTCGCCGCCCAAGGCTTCGATGACATTGGCCACGAGATCATGCGTGAGCGGTCGCGGGGAGGGAATACCCTTGACTCGACGCTCAATGCTCGAGGCTTCGAATATCCCGATGACTATGGGAAAACACCGCTCCCCTTCAATTTCCTTGAGGTAAATAATCTGTTGATCCTGAATTTCGCTGATGACGATGCGGCGTAATTCCATCTGCACAGGCACGAGAAGCCCCTCCCCTTGTCCTCATCCAGCAATGGAGGCACCACCTGCCTGGTGGTCTGGAAAATTATAGCGTGGAAGCTAAGTCTCGTGCTAGAGAGGCAGGCTATGTCGAACGCTTGGGCCGACTCCATGTTGAACGTCCTGTGGCGCGATTTGTCACGGCGCGGGCTGGAAGATCCGTCGGTGCGTAGGCAGTGTCGCGCGGATTACGTAGCGGCTTGCGAATATCTGGTGCGTGAGCGGCCTGGGATCGGCCTGATTACGGGGTTCTACATTCCAACAGCCAACTGCTGGGAAAGCGACGGGCCACCGGGTGCGATTTTTCTGGGGCGCTGTCTCTCGAGATTAGGCTATCCCGTTTGCTTCTATGCCGAATTCGACTTAGCAGACATTCTTCGCTACGCCTTGGCACTTTGCGGGGAAGCTGTGCCGGTGGTGACCTATCCGCCTGCCGAAACCTGTGCGGCCTGGTGGCAACAAGAGCGGAGGCGATTTAACGATCGGGAAGTCTGCCTGGTAGTCATCGAACGTCCTGGGCCTGCACACACCCCCGACTCGGTATTGGCCCAATGCGGTGATGAACGGCGGATAAGAGATTTCCTCGCCATGGTTCCGGCTAGCAATTGGGATCGGTTGCACACCATGTCAGGCCAGGATGTAACCGAATACCACTGGCCAGTGCACCATTGGCTGGAGAAAAGTCAGGCACGTGTCCTGGCGATTGGCGATGGTGGGAACGAGATTGGTATGGGGAAACTCCTCTGGGATGGCATTGCCCGCAATGTATTTCACGGTGCACGTATCGCCTGCCGCATTCCTGCTGATTGGCTTATCGTGAGTAGCGTTAGCAATTGGGGAGCTTATGCGGTGGCAACGGGGATCTGTCACCTTTGCGGTGCGACACAAATCTTGGCAGATTTGGCCCAACCGGATTTGGAAAAGCAGCTCTGGCAGGAGGTCTGCCAGCGTTATTGTTTGTGCGATGGGGTGACCGGGCAGCCCGCCTGTCGCGGCGAGGACTTTTCGATAGATGGCCAGCCCTGGCAGGTGCACGCTTCAGTTCTGGAAGCGATCATTTCGGCTTTGCGTGCCGACCACCATCCATCCTCTTGCTGACAAAGGCCATCCCCCAAACATTTCGCATGCGGGGGAGTTGCCTTTCCAGGCCGTATCTCGAAACGAGGAGAGGTTAAGCCACCCCCTGCCGCACCAAGTGATGCAGCGATAGAGGCCTGCAAGCCGAATGTGGAAACAAGGGAAGGCTTATGTAGCGGCTGGAGCTGGTGTAGCAGTGGTGCACGGTGTATGAGTGGCTGCCGCTCCTAGTCCGGCAGGAGAGTAATTGGCGATGCGTTCCAACGCGAGCATGAGGGCGTGGGTTCCCTTGCGTCCGTAACCCTGGGCCTTGAGGGCGAGGTACAGTTGCTCGGCCAGCGCCAAACCGGGCAGCGGTAAATTCATGCGGCGAGCTTCTGCCAAAGCTATGCCCATATCTTTGATAAAGTGCTCTACGAAAAAGCCTGGTTCAAAGTTCCGCTGGATGATGCGTGGGCCGTAATTCAGCAGCGACCAACTCGAAGCCGCCCCGCCTCCCACCGATTCTAACACCCGCGTTGGGTCAAGGCCTGCTTTATAGGCGTAAAGCAGAGCTTCGCACACGCCGATCATGGTCGTGGCAATGAGGATCTGGTTGACCATTTTGGTATGCTGGCCGGCTCCCGCGGGTCCTTGCAGCACGATGGTTTTGCCCATGCACTCGAATAACGGTTTGACCGCAGCAAAGACCTCGGGGTCGCCCCCTACCATGATCGATAACCGCGCCTCGCGTGCGCCGACATCGCCGCCAGACACGGGGGCATCCAGAGCGCCCACCCCCTTTAATTTGGCGGCCTCGTAAATCTCCTTAGCTAAACTCGGCTCGCTGGTGGTCATGTCCACCACAATCATGCCGGGCCTGCTGCCGGCCAGCACCCCGTTTGCTCCCAGAAAAACCTCCCGCACATCTTGCGGGAATCCGACGATGGCAAAAACCACGTCCGAACGCTCTGCCACCGCTTTCGGGGAATCGGCCAAGACGGCACCTAATTCCACTAAGGGCTGAGCTTTTTCGCGCGTGCGATTATAAACGGTGGCGCTGTATCCTTTTTGCATGATATGTTGGCACATCCAGCGCCCCATGACACCTGTACCGATCCAGCCGATACGGGTTTTCCCAGGGGTTGCGGGTGCGAAAGCCATCATAGCGCTCCTGTGGAATGGGGGCGGCGCGAGTCGGCCATCCCCGCACTATGCACAATCATGTATTTGCAAGTTGACCTTCCTGTTGCTCGGTTGGCTGCGCGGCTTAGACCAGGGCGGGCCAATTCACGCTGGCGGGATGGAATTGCGGTTTTACACGCCGAAAACCTGACGGCAAGTCGCCTCATCGAATCCCACCAGGACGGTGCGGCCGACACGGAAGGTTGGCGCACGCAGTTTGCCGGTTGGCCCAGCCAAGAGCTTTTTCAATTCCTCGGCCTTAGGCTTGCGTTTGGTCAGGTCAATGCGCAGCGTTTGTTTTCCCTGCGCGACGCAAAGCTCATCAGCTGGCTGCAACAGAGCCAGTGCCCGCTCGGGTGTCAGCGGTTCCTTGCGCGCGTCATGCACTTTCTGCGCCGCGATGTTATGCCGTGCAAGAAACTCTTGCAATCGCCCACATGTCCTTCAGCCAGGACGATGGTAAAGCCAATCAATCTGAGGCATACGGCTGACTCCAAAATCGCTTCGCGCCCTTGCGTATAGTAGACTTTATTGTGGCAGGCGACGGGGATGCTGGCCACGCCTGAACCAGGCAGCTGCATCGGCTGGGGCGTTTCGCTCTCAGGAAAATTGGCGCTCATCTTCCCCGGCCTGTCTACCTCGCCTGCACAAACGCGCTAACCGATAACTTTCAAGGGTTAGGCCAGCAAAACCGATAATGCGCTAAAGACCGGAAATGGCGAATTTATCGAGGAGTCCCTGGATGACCGAGAGATGACTCGGGGCAGGCAATGGTTTCGGGAAACTGACGGAGGCCGAGCCTTGCTGGGAGATGCAGCATGAGTGCCACGGCTCACCAGGATGAAGGGCAGACCAGCTCGGATGCCTGGCGCGGACGAATATGGTTCATGTCCGTGGCGATGGCAGCCGCGCTGGGCGGACTGGTGTGCGGCGCGGCAGCGGGAACCATAGCCCTGCTGCTGCGGGCTGGGCCAGAACCCCAAGATGTGCCTACTGCCACCGTGCTCAGTGCTGTTGAGGCGCCGAAGGAGCTCATTGCTCGGGCCGATGAGAAACTGCTGGAACGGGAATATGCTGCCGCTCTGGCACTGTATCGCAGCCAATCCGGCCCTGACCCACCCCCGCTGGTTCAGTTTCGTATAGCCATCTGCCTCGACGGACTGGGGAAATGGCCGGAAGCGCAGCAGGCGTATGCTGAGTTGGCCCAGCGCTATCCGGAAACTGCGCTGGCATTTGCCTGCCAGGTGGGAATGGCCCGGCTGGA
>BEIM01000263.1 GCA_002898995.1 bacterium HR36 | reverse complement strand
ATCACTATTAATCCCGTCAACGATCCGCCGCAGATTGGACTGAACGGTTCGCTGGGCTCGGGATTTACCGCGCTGTTTACGCAGCCAGGACCTAACAGCGTCTTGATTGTAAATCCCGGTGGTGTGGTGGTAAGCGATCCCGATAACGCGACGCTGAATTTCGCTCGGGTGGTGTTGACGAACCGTCCGGATGGCAATAGCGAAGGTCTGACGTTGACGTTGCCGGCCGGAAGCCCCTTGACATTTACTTATAACCCCAGCACAGGGGAACTCCTACTGAGTGGCCCAGGAAGTTTGTCTGATTATCAGAATGCGTTGAGCACCCTGCAGTATCAGAACAGCAAGACATTTCCCAACCTGACGACGCGGATTATTACGGTCGAGCTTAACGATGGCACGGTCACTGGCCCGTCAGTAACCGCGCAGGTAGTTTTCGAGGGAGCGGACTTACCCAGTGTGGATTTGAACGGAACGGGCACGGGCATCAATAATAGCGTTACCTTGAGCAATTCGTCGGTGAAGATTGCCCCGTCGGCTGTAGTTCAGGATAGCGACAGCCCGTTGCTGCGGCGCATGGTAGTGCGGTTGCTGAATCGGCCCAACGGTCTGAGCGAGCAACTCACGGTGACTTTATCCGGAGGCATTAGCGGATTTTATAATCCGGCCACCGGTGTCCTAGACCTGAGCGGGCCGGCGACGGTGGCCGCTTTCCAGAGCGTGCTGCGTTCGGTGCGCTACGAAAACACCGCAGCTATCCCGGATCCGACACCCCGTACTATTCAG
Source organism: bacterium HR36 (assembly GCA_002898995.1). Classification (GTDB taxonomy): domain Bacteria; phylum Planctomycetota; class Planctomycetia; order Gemmatales; family HRBIN36; genus HRBIN36. Next base: position 4,731 of record BEIM01000263.1, on the reverse strand, counting down.
GTCTTCGTCAACGACGGGTATAACAACAGTGCCATTGCGACGGCGACGGTGAATTTTGGGCCAGTCTTGACACGTCCTAATCCCCCCAGCCTGGGCGGCGGCCAGGTGCTGATTGTTGTCGGCACAAATGGCAACGACCAGATTTTCGTTTCACCGGTGACGGCGACGACATTCCGTGTGGTGCGGAACGGGGTAAATCTGGGCACGTTCAGTCGCAGCACATATCGCCGCATTGCCCTGTTCGGGCTGAATGGCAACGATCGGCTGGAAGTAGAGCGCACGCTGGCGCTTGATGCGGTGCTAGATGGTGGGGCGGGCAACGATGTCCTGCTCGGCGGTGCCGGGAACGATATTCTGCTCGGACAGGCTGGCAACGATCAGCTCTTCGGCCGCATCGGTCGCGACATCCTCATTGGCGGCCTCGGTGCGGACATTCTGTACGGTCATGATCCCGGTTCGGGCCCGGTGGGCGACGATCAGGACATTTTGATCGGCGACCGCACGATTTACGACAGCGATCTAGTGCAGCTGGCTCAGATCTCGAGTGTGTGGGCAGGCCCCGGTACTTACAGTTCCCGTATTTCGCTCCTCCAAGGTGGGTTGAGCAGTCCGCCGTTGACTACGGCGCACCTGCTGCCGGATAGTGCTGCGGATCAACTCTTCGGCGGGTGGGGTCAGGATTGGTTCTTCCGACTGGCGACCAACGATCAGCTGCCCGACCGGGTCAGCAACGAACAGATCAACTAACGCTGATGTGGCCATAGTGTGCGAGTCGCTACCAGTCGCAGAACGGCAGGCTGACAACGACTACCCGCAAGCACGCACAAGCCAGCGCAACGGGTTCCAGACCGTCCAAGCCAGGCGGAGTGGCGAAATCGTAGCGGCTGTCCCGCCCGGCTGTCGGCTCTTCCTAGGAAGGCGTGTCAAGCCTGGTCTCGATCTAGGGCGACCAGGCTTAGGGGGATTGAGCTTGGCGGATTTTTCGTTCAGCCTGGCGTTTGATCTGCTGATCGCGATGGCTGGGCGTGGCTGTTTCCATCGCTTTTTTCCAGGCGGCGATTGCTTGCTCGCGTTCGCCTAAAGCCAGGTGCACATCGCCGAGATGGTCGTACAGTTCGGGATGCTGGCCGTCCGGCAACGCCACCGCTTGCAACAGGAGCTTTTTCGCCTCCGCGTACTGCTTTTTCTTGTAATAAACCCACGCCAGGCTGTCTATGTACGCGGCATTTTCCGGTTCCTGCTCCAAAGCCTTGCGAATCATTTTTTCCGCCTGGTCGAGGTTGCGGTCGTGATCCACCCAGATGTAGCCGAGGTCGTTATTATAAGTGGGATTGTCCGGATCTTTTTTGAGCAAAATCTGCAGATGTTCGGTGGCTTTATCCACGTCGTTCATCTCGGCGTAGAGGCTGCCGAGTTGGTAATGAATGGAGTCGGCGAAATCTCCAGTGACGCCCTGCTTGAGGATTTTTTCGTAAAGCTCGGCGGCTTTCTTGTATTGGCCGGTGAAGCGGAGCAACCAAGCTTCCCGTTGCAGAACCAAAGGATTCTCAGCCAGACCTTCAATTTGCTTGAACTGGCTCAAGATCTTTTGCGCCTCGTCGAGGCGGTCGAGATAGGCGTAAACCATGACCATATGCAACATGACAATCGGCTTGCGCGCCTCGATCTCATCTACACCCGTATTGGTTTCCAGGATTTCCTTGCCCAAACGTTCGGCCAGAACGAATTGCCGCGTCCGCATGGCCAGGCCCATCATGACCAGCCGCAAATCAAACTGCCGGTTCGGACTCTTGAGCGCCTTAGCTCGGTCCAGCAAGAAACGGTAGAGGACATCCGCGCTCTGAGCGTCGTAGAGATCATCGCACAGGTGGAGCAAAATGTAGGCGGCATTGTAGCCCAGCGGACTGTCCTTTTGCTTGGCGAGGGCGACCCCTGCTTGCACTAATTCGCGGAGATACTGCCGCTTGTTTTCCTTGCTCAGCCGTTCGATTGTCGCCCGCACGAGATCCTGACCGCTGATCTCGTCCAGCTTGAGCACTTCGATTTGACGCGGATCGCCCGGCGTGGGATTAGGGACGGCGTGAATCGAGCCGACGACTGTCAGACCCAGCACAGCTCCGAGCAGAAAGTTTCGGTGCATGGTAAGCTCCTGTATGCTTGAGTAACCTGCTATCTCGCGGCTAGCGTACGTCGAGCGCTCCCAGGAAGAAATACGATCACGGCAGCAAGCAAGTTTCGCGGAAGGGGCAGCTGGCCTGCTAATTTTGTGCCCCTCGTCCCGTTGATTATGCTAACCGGGGCACCATGTTTTGGCCAAGACCAATTGCGCCCTCACGCAGAATTTGCGCACGTTCTCCGCTGACAAAAATCTTGCGAAATGATCTTGACTTAGCTCACCCCCTTGTGCTTTAATCCCGCATACTGAACAAAAGTACACTCACGGGCGCGGCCCAATCCAACCCAGAGACGAGGACACCCATGAAGTGGTGGCACCGCGTGTACCGTTGGTGGCGCGAGCGACGGTCGCGTGCGTCTTCAGGCCAGGAGTCCCGCTTTTTCGGGGAGAAACTGGCCGACGCCTTTCGCTACGAACCGTATCGTTTGGCTCCGTGGTACGACGATGTGCCGAAAGACCCGATGCAATGGCGGGTCGTGGTGCGCAAGATGTTGACGGAACCCACGGTGAAAGCGGCGCTGTTACAGAAAGTCGCGGCGGTGGCCAGCCTCGATTTCCAGGTGCACCCCGCCAATCCCGGGCGTCGTTACGACCGCGAGGCCGCCCGTTTTGTATTCGACGTCGTGACGCAATGCGCTGGAGGTTTGCGGAAGCTCTGCGAAGCGATCCTGCTGCCCGCATTGCTCGACGGCTACAGCGTGGCCGAGAAAGTCTGGATGTTGCAGCGCCATGGACCGTGGGCCGGCAAGATTGTCCTGCGCGACCTCAAGGCCAAAGATCCGTGCTGGTTTCGCCTGGAAACGGATGCGTTTGCGAACGTGACCGCCATCGTCAGCGCGGACGGCCGGCACCGATTTGACCCGCAGGACTTCGTCATCCTGCGCTACCTGTCGCTGTATGAGAATCCGCTGGGCATGTCGGATCTGCTAGCAGCGTATCGGGCGTGGTGGACCCTGGACACGGCCTGGAAGTTGCGGATGCTGGCACTGGAGCGGTTTAGCCAGCCGTTGCTTATCGGCCGATATCCCGCCCATCGCGGTGACTGGCAAGCCGCCCTGGAGCAAGCGCTACGGGAAGCGCGGCGGGCGGGCTACCTGACGCTGCCCGAAGGCGTGGAAATCCTGCCCCTGACGCTGGCGGGGCGAAATGCCGAGGATTTCGCCCAGGCGGTACGCGACCTCCGCCACGAGATTTACCTCAGCATCACGGGCGCTTTGCTACACGGGCTGGAAGGGATTCGCACCGGGGCGCGCTGTTTGGGAGAAGTACACCGTAGTACGGCAGAGCTGCTCATTTGGCACATGGCCCAGCTGGTTTCCGACGCCCTCAACAGCCAATTGATTCCCGACCTGGTGCAACTCAATTTTGCGCGGGCTGAGTTGCCGCGGGTGCAACTGGTTGGCGTCAACGACCGCGATCTGTTGGCTTCGCTGCAGGTGGATCGTGGCTTGTTAGCCATGGGGCTGCCGCTTTCGCGTGGTGCGCTTTATCTCCGATACGGCCGCCAGGCACCGTGGGCCATGGACGACCAATTACGTTCGCTGCAAGCGCCCCGCCCATCTTGGAGGTCGGTGGCAGGAGAACCGTCCAGCAACGACACCGAAGCCAACGGGCAAAGCAACCGTTGGGCCTCAGCGACTCCCTGACCCGAAACACCGAGGAGGTAGACCATGACGACAACCACTGCTACGTCGCCTGCAACCTGTCCGAAGCTGGCCCGCATCCGCAACGTGGAGATCTTCGCGGCCGGCACCTGGCAGGGGCACACCTTCGGCGAAGCCGAGCTGGATCAGATCGTCGCCAATTTCGAGCGTTTCAGCCTGCGCCATCCTGCGGTGCTCCGCCCGCCTGTAGTGATTGGCCACGAAGAAGACCAATCCTGGCTTCGGCAAAGCGGGTTGCCCGCGGCCGGTTGGGTGCAAGATGTCTGGCGGGACGGCCGGCGACTCTTAGCCCACTTCAGCGAAGTACCGCCCTTGGTCGCCCAACTCATCAACCAGCGCGCCTATCGCACGGTCTCCGTCGAACTGTATCAGGATTTCGTGCATGACGGCCAGCATTATGGCTGGACGTTGCGGCGGGTGGCCTTGTTGGGCGGGGAACTACCGGCGGTCCGCGGCCTGGCGGATCTCCCTTTAGCGGAATTCAGCGACCCGGAAAATCCCTGCGTCGCCTTCAGCTGGAAAGTATCCGCCCTCCCGCTTTTGGACGCACTCGCTCGCCGACAGCGCGTCGTGCACTGTTGCGAACGCCTGCTGGCTCAAGGCAAGTTGCTCCCCGCCATGCTCCAGGACGGCTGGCTTGTGGAGTTTGCCTGTTCTCTGGATAGTCAGCACGTCCTCCGCCTGGGGGAAACCGAAACCAACCAACTCGACGCTTTCCTGGCCTGGCTCGAATCGTTCCCAACTCTGCTGCGTTTCAGCGAGCGCCTGGCTCCCAGCAACACCGCTACCGATGAGCAATTGCAGCGCGTCTTGGATTATTACCAGCGCTATGCCCAGCAATTCGCCCAACTGGGCCTGACGCGGGAGCGCTTTGTCCACGCCTATCAGCGT
>BEIM01000262.1 GCA_002898995.1 bacterium HR36 | reverse complement strand
GTTTTATAGTCGAATTTTTTACCGTCAATGGCCAGGGCCCCGATATAGTTCATGATTTCCCGGCGGAAATCATCCTTGCGGCTTTCGGGGATGTCAATCTTTTCCTCAATCGAACGCATCAAGCGTTCGTCTGGTTCTTCGAAGGCGCCGGTATAGCGGTTGCGCACCTTTTCGCGCTGGGTATAGGCCTTAACGTGATCAATATAATTGGCACACAACCGACTCAGGGCTTCTTCATCCGCAGCAATCGCTCGCTGCACTTCGTTCTTAACGATATCCTCATATTCTTCGCGGACGACTTGCAGTAACTCCTTATAGTGCCGATATTGTTCTTCGCTCGTGATCAAAGAATGATGGCGTAAGCCGGCTTCCAATTCATGCAGCACCATAAAGGGGTTGACGCAGGTTTCTTCGGGGTGAGCGACGAGGGCATTAGAGATCTTATCCTGAATATAGCGTGGACTGATGCCACTCATACCTTCGTGCGGAGCCTCGCGCTTGAGTTCGATAATGTTGTCTTCGGTGAAACCGGGCAGGGTCTTGCCATTATAAAGTTTGAGCTTTTGCAACAAAGTGAGGTTAGCATGTTTAGGGGGAATCAGGCGCGTTAAGACCGCCCACATGGCGGCAACTTCGATGGTGTGCGGGGCGATATGTTTACCCTTGACACGCTCGGGATTAAAATCTTTTTCGTATATCTTGATTTCATCACGCAGGCGGGTAACGTAAGGGATGTCAATCTTGACAGTACGGTCGCGCAGCGCTTCCATAAACTCGTTGCTTTGCAACTTGCGATATTCGGGTTCGTTAGTATGACCAATGATAACTTCATCAATATCGCACTGGGCGAATTTTTTGGGTTTGATTTTATGTTCCTGGGAGGCACAGAGGAGGTCATAGAGGAAAGCGACATCGAGTTTGAGGACTTCGATAAACTCGACGAGGCCGCGATTGGCAATGTTGAGCTCGCCGTCGAAGTTGAAGGCCCGGGGATCGCTATCGCTGCCGTATTCTGCGATCTTGCGATAATTGATGTCGCCAGTCAGCTCGGTGGAGTCCTGATTCTTTTCGTCCTTGGGCTGGAAGGTGCCGATGCCTACGCGGTCTTGCTCGGAGAGGATAAGGCGGTACACCTTGATTTCGTTTTCGACCATTGCCGTCCAGTCGCCGTCGTAACGTTGCAGGCGTTCGTTGAACATGAATCGGCAAAACGGACACAACTCCCCGCGAATGGTAACTTGGAACTCGTCTTCCCGACGTCCTTCGTTGAGCTTGGCCAGGATCATGGGGCGCATGTCTGCCGGCACCAGATGGAGCGGCTCCTCGTGCATCGGGCACTTTTCCCAGCCGGACTTATCGCTCTTCCACATGAACGAGAAGAGCATGCCGTCATCGGTGCGGCTGTATTCTTCGAGGCCCCGTTTGAGCAGGCGGACAATGGTGCTCTTTGCGGAACCGACAGGGCCGTGTAGCAGCAGGACGCGGCGTTCGGTGCCAAAGCCTTTGGCGGCGGCCTTGAAAGTGTTGACTAATTGCATCAGCGGGCGCTCCAGGCCGTAGACCGCGTCGCCGTATTTCGAAGCCCACTCGGTGAAGAACTTGTAACGGGTTATTTTTTCCTTATGCTCGTAAATTTCTTCGGTACCATGGGAGAGGATCATGTCGTAAAGGCGTTGAAACGCGGTGCGTGTGACCTCGGGGTGGCGTTTGACGATGTCGAGGTATTCCGAAAAGGATCCTTCCCAGTGGATTTTGCGGTATTGCTGCAAGTTTTGCAGCCGGCGGACTTCACCGAGAATCGCTTGTCCAAAAGACATGGGTAATTGCCTCCGGTAGTCAAAGAATCGTAGCGCCTCCACCGCGGGCCGAGAAAGCAAGGGTAAGCAAAATAATGCCGGCTAGCCCTGCTTGATACGGCGCGCACAGTATTCCGCGGGGAAAAGCCTAAAGGGAATTTCGTTTGTCAAACCGCGCGAGCGTGGAACGAAAAGCAGGCGAACCGGCCTCCGCGCCAGGGCAAGTTCGGGCTTGAGGCGTGGGGAGACAGGTTCGCAGTGAGGCTGGCGCTACCAAGCTGCCCGTGCCAGCTCGGTGCGGTTTCAGGTGTCAAATGGGCTGGAGCCGATATCCAGCATGTGCGGGCACAGCGCATCCCCCTTGTGGGGTCTCCGCCATCCTAACAGCGCTGGCCACCTCTCTGAGCAAGCGCCTTCTGTAAGGCGCTTCCAGGAGCCGCGGAGAGCGGCCTGCCTCCATTGGACGAGTTCGCCCTACGTTCCCGAATTCGCTTACCGCAAGCTGAGCCTTCCTGGCTCGCCCGTTCGTTGCGGTAGAGCGACAGGCTCTATACAACAATACGCAATGAGGTGGGGGGCTTGTCAAGTCCAGTTTGCGGAAATTTTAGCTGTGCAGTCGCTTGGCCTTCTGCCTTGCCAGAGCGGGCGGTCATGTTTATCATTTTTCCGCTGGCCCCCATGGCCGAGACGCACGTACCTAAAATCTTTAGGGCAGGTCGGCCTTTTCGCAGGCTGGGCCATCTAGCTACGTTGGTCGTGACGGTGCGCGGTGCAGAAGTGAAGCACTGGGACAAATACACAGGGAGTCGGCGATGGTAGATGTGCTGCGGCGGGATGTGAAATCGCTTTTCCTGGAGCGCGAGGAATGTGATGCTGGGACGGTACAACAGTTGCGGCAGGCACTGACAGTCAGCCCTGAGCAGTACCGTCTGCTGCGGGAAACCGTCCAGGCCATGGAGCAAAAGCTCCAGCAATCAAGTGGAGCGGCAGCGAAACGCTGGCATTTGAAGCTGGGTGTTGCCTCGTACTTTTTGGGCCAGACACGCGAGGCAGCGCAGCATTTACGGCAGGCAGAAGGGGCGCTGGCCAATTTTTACCTAGCCCGGGCGTTGATCAGTCTCGAAGAATGGGAGGACGCCCTGAAGGCGCTAGAGCGCGCGGAGAAAGCGGGGTACACCGCGAGCCAGGTACGGCTTTTGCGAGCGGAAGTGTATCGCCGGCAAGGCAAGCTGAAAGCGGCCCGCGAGATCCTCGAAGAACTCCGCGACTTGAGTACCCATAGCGGAGAGTATCATTATCAACTCGGCAAACTGTATTTGGAGGAGGGCAGCCGCGAAAAAGCTGCCGCGCATTTCGAGCGTGCGGTGGAACTGGACCCCAACCACGCTGCAGCCTGGTTTGAACTGGGGTTTCTCAACGACCTGGCGGGCAATGACGAGGAGGCCATTCACTGCCTGGAGCGTTGCATCGCCCAGCCGCCGGTACACGTGGGAGCGCTCTACAATCTCGGCGTGCTGTATGAAGACAACCATCAGTACGACCGCGCCATCGCTTGTTTTGAGCGTCTGGTGCGCGCTTTCCCCACTGACGAACGGGCTCGCCTGTATCTCAAAGACGCTGTGGCTTCGCGGGGTAGCTTCGTCGCCGAGGAGCAGAAACCGATCCCCGACAAGTTGCAACAGGTGCTGGATACGCCAGTGACCGAGTTTGAGTTATCGGTACGGGTGCGGAATTGCCTGGAGAAAATGAATATTAAAACGCTGGGCGATCTCACGCGAGTGACGGAGGCGCAGTTGCTGGCCAGCAAGAATTTTGGCGAAACTTCGCTCAAGGAGTTGCGGGCGATTATGGAGTCGAAGGGATTGCGGATCGGCCAGGCGCTTGAAGAAGGTGCCAAGTATGACCCGCGCTTCCGTGAGGCGCCTCCGCCGCAACCTCCCGCGGTTTCCGAACAGGAACAGGCACTGTTGCGCAAGCCGGTCAGTGAACTGGGCTTCAGCGTGCGTCCCCGCAAGGCTATGGCGAAGCTCAACATTCAAACCGTTGGCGACCTGATCAACTACACCGCCGAGCAATTGCTCGAGGTGAAGAATTTCGGGGTCACTTCGCTCAATGAAGTGCGCGCCAAGCTCGCCGAACTGGGCCTGAAGTTACGCGGCGATTAGCAATACCAGGCGTGGCGGCAATCCCCGTCACTCCCGACGCCGAAACAAGGGCCTTTCAATAGTATCGGAAGTCAGCAAATTCGCAGGGACACGCGTCCAGTCTTGCGCGGTCAACGTGAGGACGCGACTCAGTTGCAGCGCGCCAGTGACCTGCTTGCCAATAGGTTGCGTTGGCCGCACGATTTGCAACGGTGCGCCGCCGCTGCCACCGCCAGAACCCCCGCTGCCTCCAGGGCCTTGCAGGTTACCCGGCGGCGAATACGGATCGGCAGCGTTGAGATTCACAACGTAGCCCAGGTCGGCCATGGAGGCGGCTGTGATTTTGCTCAAGGGCATTGCCGTGCCAGGAGGCTCGGCAAAACCAGTCATCAGCTCATTGCGGAATATGCTCTCCCGCCAATGGCTATCGCGCGTCCCCGCGCCACCCGTGTTCTCCACGGGTACGCTAGTTTCGGTCGTGTTGAAAATCGTCTGATACTGCTGTGTCGCTAGCAAGCCAATGAACCGCGGATTGGATGTGCCCTCACCGCTTAGCAGATTTTTCAGGTCCCAAATCGTGCCGAAGCCCAAGACGTGGCCCATTTCGTGCAGGATGACATCTCTCAGCTGGCCGCTCGACTCCATGTCTGCCAGGTCGAAGGTATCAAACTCCATAACGCCGTGGATTGGCAGGAAGGAAGGCAGGCGCAAAGCATCGGGGCCGGCTTGTCCAAGGATGCCGCCCGGGCCGTCAATCGGTACACCGCTGGCGTCAATGAGGATATCGTCCACCGGCTGCCCTTGGTACACCGCGTCAGGCACGTCGCCAATAATCATTTGTTCCCAGCGTTGAGCTGCCTGTTGGAAAACTTGCCACTGTGAGTCGGTAAGTCCGGTACCGCGGCGGAGGGTGATGTTGAATTGGCTGGTGGGCGTGCCCCCGCCGCCACCTCCACCTCCGCCGCCACCGCCTCCGCCCCCACCTCCCCCGCCTCCGCCGCCTGGCGGTGGAACCACTTTGATAGACAGCGAGTAAGGCCCGACGCTGCCTTCCACGTCTCCAGTGCCGCGCAGCGGATCGTAATTCATGTTGGGAAAGCCCGAGACGCCGATGTAATACGTCCCTTGGCTGGTGAATTGGTACTCCAAATACGCGCTGAACCCCGGGGATTGGTTCGGCACTGGGCCGTCGTCGTTGAACGCTAGTTCGTTACCACGGCGGTCGAACAGGCGGAGGAAAGGATCGGTACTGTTGCGGGCTTGTACCGTGATGGCCACGGTGGTTCCAGCCGCCACGCTGAAGCGGTACATATCCACATCGGTCGGGAATCCCAACGAGGCACTGCGGCGCACCGACCGCGTCGCTGTAACAGCCCCGACGTTGATCGCTTCCGCGATGGTATCGTCAACGTCGTTGAACGGTGTGCCGATGCGGGCAGGGACGCAGCGCGACTCCAGCTCTTCGACCTCCAGACTGGTTCGCATGGCCTTGCGCTGCGCGCAGCGCGGTGTTGCATAGCGCCAACCCACTTGCGCAGAGTGGTTCTTTCCCCGTTTTTCTGCGCCTGGGCCCGCAGCGCATATCC
>BEIM01000261.1 GCA_002898995.1 bacterium HR36 | reverse complement strand
CGCCGCATTGCTGCACACTGTCGCGGAGGATTTGGAGCAGGGCGCCATCGGCATGGCTGTCGTACGAGCCCAGCACGATTACGCCGCCGACCAGATTGATGTCCCACTCCTGAAACCCGCCGCTCTCGTCCAGAAAGAAATGCAACTGGTCGTACACCTGACCTAAGCTCATGGTGTCGCCTCCGAGGAGACCAGAGGTCCTCACGCTGAGGGTGGGCCTGCCAACTCGTTCTTGAAGGTCATGCTTATCCACGTTGGAAGCGCCGTCAAGAGAAGCAGGCCTAATCGAGCCGGCCACGGCTTTCCGACCGGGTCGAAGGCGTGGCTTGCCTGGGGCGGCAGGCTCCTCGTCAAGCCGAAGCGAGCACCTTATATGGCTCAGATCAACGACACATTGCACCGATATAGCCTCCTGGCTAAACCGAAGCGAGCAGTGTGGCGTTAGTGGTGGACGAGATGCGGGCTGGGCATTCCGTATGGCGTCGGCGCAAGGATGGGCGGAGCAGCGAACAACAGGGAAGATTCCATCCACTGTGGAAATCGGCGTTGACTTGGTCTATGGCATGAAGAACGGCAGGCGTCAGCCCACCGTGGAGCCGTGAAGCTGAAAACCTGCGTCTAGCCGATACTCGCTATCGCCTCGGCGGCGTTTAATGTGACGGAAATTGGCGGTCTTTTCCTGTGCTGTGCCGGCACTTCGCTTGGTCCACCTGTCCAACCCTTGTTCCGCTCTACGCAGGTGCCAAGCGCTACAGCGTCGCCGAAAGGCTAAAAAGTTCCTCGATATCGAGGTGCAAGTCGGAGCGGGTGAAGAGCTGGGCGATGGCGGCTTTGTGGATTTTCATTTTGAGGGCGCCTACGGCGATAGCGCCGAAACAGCGGACGTCGTCGCGCAACACGCCATTATCCGTTGGTTCCACACCTTCGATCCCGCTGGGAGGCACCGCATTCAGGTCCAGGAGAATGCGAAGTGAGCTTTGGCCGAGCCACAACGCTTTGGGGAGAACGCGCACACCTGCCGGGCCGCTGCCGAAAACCACTTGACACTCGCGGAGCGCCTCGCGCAAGGCCGATTCGGAAGCGGTCTGGGTGGCAAGGAATCGGCCATGGGGCAGGCGCGCCTGGAGCCGCGCCACTTTTTCCTGGGCCTTGCTCAGTTGCCGAGACGCGATCCGCACTTGTGCACCTTGTTGGGCGGCGAGATAGGCGATGCGCTGGCCTACCGGGCCAGTGCCTCCCAGCACGAGGACACTAGCGCCGCTCAGTTCTTGGTGGGCTAAAACGGTACGTACTGCGGCAGCAGCAGTGGTGTTGGAGCCGTTGGCGTCCAGCATCACGGAGACGCTCAGGCCCCATTGCGGCAACAGGGTTTTGCGTACCACATCGCGGACTTGCTCCGCCAAGGCTACATCGCTGCCGCCAATGAAAATTGCCGTGTGCGGCAAGTCTTTCGGGCCGCGTGTGAAAATGGCTCCGTGCACTAGGGGAACGACCGTTTCTGGCCGCACCCCGCCGTAACGCAGCAAGACATCGGCACCCGCGTCCAGAGCCACGATGCTGTCGAAAGTACTGGGCTGGGCGTCGGTATCCAGCTGCAGCAGAATCCGCCGCTTTTCGCTCATGACCCCTCAGCACATTCAGACGCGGATTACTTGTAGAACGGATGCGCCACTGTGTCTTTCTTGGCCAAAATCTCGTCAATCTTGGGTTCGCCATGCATGGCACGTTGCAGGGCCAACTTGGTCGCTTCGTAGTTGTAGCGGTAAATCTTGTCCTTATCTTTGGCTTCCCAGTGAATGAACACACCACAGACGCAGACGAGATCATCCACAACACCCTTGGGAATAATCCCCTCCGCCACCGCATCGGCGACAGCTTTGGCCACGGCTTTTTGGGCGGGGCCGAAGATCAATTCCGCTTGCTCGCCACTCTTGAGGGTGACTTTGGTGATAATGACCGTGGCGGGCTTGCAAATGAGATTGGGGGTGAGCACGGCGAGCAGATTGGAGTGGCCTTGTTTCTGATCGGCCAGCGCCTGCGCAAACGCATAACCCACCGGGCCATCTTTGGAGCCCAGCAGCAAATCAATGTGCGCGACCTCCGCACCTTCCCCGACCAGCGCTTCGCCAATGTACATGGACATGGTGAGGCTCCTTTCGTGTAGTTCCCGTTCCTGCAAGGGAGGCGACCAGGCACGCCATTTCCCCGTGTGCCTGGCCCACGTTGACAATGACTATAGGAACTCGCTTGCCTCCAAACAAGAAGCCGCCCGCCAATTCCGCGCCCAGCTCAACAAACGTACCCACATACCTGCTTGACCCGCCGACATAAAGCGGCGCGTGTTCGTAAAGATGCGATTTCCTAGGATCGGGGGTTTTCGTAACCTAACAACTTCTTCAGTAGCCTGGCAAGCTAGGTTGGCACAAGTCCAGCGTTGCTCTCCAGATGCTTTGTGTTCGCCTGCTTACTTATGCCGTCGCCATTATTATGTTGTCTGACAATTGGGCTCGTCCAACCGAATAGGGGCCACGGCGAGTTGCTCTTTCGCGCTCTTGCTACAATGTGGGTACCAGCGCAATACACGGGCGCAGCTTTGCGTAGGCTTCTACGACGTATGGCATCGGTTAACCCGCGGCCAGGCAAAATCTTTACAACGCTGGTCGGTTTCGATTAGCTGTCCTGGCACGACAAAGTGTAGGAAATCCTATACGATTTATGCGATTGGTCTCGGAATTGGGTTGGCGGGTTTCTTACTGGGATTCAGGATGGAGAACATGGCAGCGGCGAGCAAACCTGACATCAGCAAATTTCGCAATCTCGGCATCATCGCCCACATAGATGCGGGCAAGACCACTACCACCGAGCACCTGCTTTACTATGCCGGGGCTATTCACCGGCTGGGAAGTGTGGACGAGGGGACGACCGACACCGACTGGATGGAGTTGGAAAAGGAAAAGGGCATCACCATTCAAAGTGCCTGCGTGCCGTTTCGCTGGCGGGATTGCACGATCAACCTGATTGACACGCCGGGACACGTAGATTTCACGGCGGAGGTGGAACGGGCGTTGCGAGTTTTGGACGGGTGCGTGGTGGTGTTCGATGCGCAGAAGGGCGTAGAAGCGCAGTCAGAAACGGTTTGGCGGCAAGCGAACAAATACCAGGTGCCCCGCCTGGTTTTCGTGAACAAGATGGATATTGTTGGGGCGGATTTCGAGAACGTGTTGCGGGAAATCCGGGAGCGTTTGGAAGGCCGGCCGGTGCCGGTGACCATTCCGATCGGGAGCGGCTCAGTCAAGGAAAGCGCAAGGCCCTTTCGCGGAGTGATTGACTTGCTGAGTATGGAGGCGGTGTATTTTCGCCACAGTGATGCGGGCCGACCCGATGGCAAGATCGTGGTGCGGGAGCCGATCCCGGAGGATCTACGCCGCACCGCCGAGAAATGGCGGGAGCACCTGATTGACGTGTTGGCCGAGGTGGACGAAAAAGATTGGATTACCAGTGCGTATCTGGAAGGCCGGCCGGTAGATGTCGAGGCTATGAAGCGGCTTATCCGGCAGCGGACTCTGAAAAACGAGATCCAGCCTGTTTTCTGCGGTTCGGGGCGCGAACATATTGGGATTCAGCCGTTGCTAGATGGCATTTGCTGGTATCTGCCCAGCCCGTTAGATCGGCCACCGGTACAGGGGGTACATCCGAAAAAGCGGGACAAGCTCGAAGTGCGCAAGCCGGACCCCGACGAGCCTTTTGCAGCGCTGGTCTTCAAAATTCAGGCCGATCCACACGGGGAACTGTTTTATCTGCGGATTTATTCGGGGGCGGTGAAAGCTGGTAGCCGGGTGCTCAACCCAGGCAAAGAGGCCCGTGAATTTCTCACCAAGCTGTATCACGTGCATGCCGACCCGGCGAATAAAGACCCGCTGGAAGTGGCCTACGCCGGGGATATCGTGGCCGCGATTGGGCCGAAAGTTTCTATCACGGGCGATACCCTGTGCGATCCGCAGCACCCAATTTTGTTGGAGTCCATTCAATTCGCCGAGACGGTGGTCAGCATGGCGATCGAACCAGAGTCCTCCGCGGACAAGGAACGGCTGGAACAGGTCTTGACGCTGCTGGCTCGGGAAGACCCAACTTTTCGCTGGAGCGTGGACCGGGAGACTGGCCAGACGCTCATGAACGGCATGGGGGTGCTGCATCTGGAGATCAAGTTGCACCGCATCCGTGAAGATTTTCGGCTGAAAGTGCGGGTGGGCAAACCGCGGGTCAGTTATCGAGAAACCATAGCCAAGCCTGTGCGTGTGTGGGGCGAATGTATCCGCCAGACGGCAGGGCAGTCGCTATTTGCCCGGCTGGAAGTGCAGTGCGAGCCTGCTCCCGGGACGCAAGCGATAACTGTGGTCAACCGTGTCAGTCCGGAAGTGTTGCCGGCGGCGCTGGTAGCAGCTATCGAACAGGCGATACGTGGGGCGCTGCAGTCGGGGGAAACCGGGTACCCCGTTATTGATGTGCAGGTGACACTGTTAGCGGCGCAGACCCATCCAACCGACTCTAACGAAGTGGCCTTCCAAGTGGCGGCCGCCGATGCTGTAAGCAAAGCGCTGAAAAACAACGTCATCCTCTTGGAGCCGGTCATGCGCTTGGAGGTGGCAGTACCCGAGCAATACCTGGGTGCAGTTACGGCCGATCTCAACGCTCGCCGGGCCGAAATCCAGGAAATTCAGGTCCGCGGCAACCTGCGAGTCATCGAAGCACTGGTGCCGTTGGCGCGCATGTTTGACTATGCCGATACCGTCCGCAGCTTGACGCAAGGGCGGGCTTCTTACACCATGGAGCCGTATCGCTATACGCCAGCTCCGCCCGAAGTGCTGCGGCAACTGCTCGGACTCGACTTCGCAGAATACGGAGGAAGCTCCTGAATGCCCGAAATTCAGCCTTTTCGTGCTTGGCGCTATGATCTGGGTCATGTCGGGACGCTTAGCGCGGTAACGGCTCCGCCTTACGACGTGATTGATGGCAGTTTGCAAGCACGCCTGTACGAACGCCATCCGTATAATGTGGTGCGGCTGATCTTGAATCGCAGCGAACCCGGCGACCATGACCAGCAGAACCGTTACACGCGGGCGGCGGCACTCTGGCGCGATTGGCAGCGGCAAGGCATTCTCCGCCAGGATTCCGAACCCGCCCTTTATGTCTATCACCAGGCTTTTTCCTGGAAAGGCCAGGCCTTTCTGCGGCGGGGAGTGCTAGCCATCGTGCGGTTAGAACCGTTTGGCGAGGGCAAGGTGTTTCCGCACGAGGAAACCCTGCCTGGGCCCAAAGAGGATCGGTTGCGGCTACTGCGGGCGACTGCGGCTCATTTCTGCCCGTTATTCGGCATCTATCCCGACGAGGATGGCAGCGTGCAGCGGTTGCTGGATGAAGCGGTGGAACGGCTACCCCCCGTGGAAGCCCGCGATGATGCGGGAGTGGTGCATCGCGTCTGGCGGGTCATTGACCCGCACCGCATTCATGAGGTGCAGCGGCTACTTTATCCACGCCC
>BEIM01000260.1 GCA_002898995.1 bacterium HR36 | reverse complement strand
TAGAGCATGTCGAGATATTGCGGCCAGCCGGGGCGTACCCGTACGTGTACGGCGACTGGTTGCATGCCCCGGGGCAACCCACGCTCCTGCTTTATTCACACTACGATGTACAGCCCACGAATTATCTGGAACAGTGGGAAAGTAATTCGTGGCAACTGACGGAACGCAATGGTCGGTTATACGGCCGCGGCGCTGCGGATGACAAAGGGGCGATTATCATTCAGTTAGCCTCGTTAGAAGCCTGGGTCAAGACTGTCGGCCGACTGCCCGTCAACATCAAAATGCTGGTGGAAGGAGAGGAGGAGGTTGGTTCGCGGAATCTCCTGGGTTTCTTGCGCGAGCATCGCGAACGCTTGCAGGCCGACGTGTTGGTGGTGACGGATACCGAAAATCTCGACCCCGAAATCCCTTGCCTGACGACCTCCTTGCGAGGCATTATCACTCTGAAGGTTGAAGTGCGGGGGTTGGAGCGCCCGTTGCATTCGGGAATGGCCGGAGGCTTAGCGCCGGATGCAGCGTTAGCGTTGAACGCGATTCTAGCGCGCTTGTGTTGGGCTGGAAAACGCCGAATTCCCGTGCCAGGTTTTTATGAAGGTGTCAAACGTTTGAGCGGTAAGGAACTTAAGGCATTGCGTCGCTTGAAAGTGTCGTTGAATAAATTGCGGCAGGACTTGACCCTGTTGCCTGGCGTAAAATTCGCCCACCTGACCGGGGTACATCCATATGAACAAACCTGGCGTTTGCCCGCGGTTACGGTCATTGCCCAAGAGGCCAGCTCGTTGAGGCAGGCGAGTAATCAGGTGTTGCCTTATGCTACCGCTTTGGTGAGCGTACGCATCGTCCCTGAGCAGGAACCAAAAAGGGTGATTCGGGCCCTGACGAAAGAGCTGACTTCGCGTGCGCCGTGGGGCGTGCAGGTGCAGGTCACAACCGTTGGGGAACCAGTCAAGTGGTGGTACATCGAGCCGAAAGGCGCCGCCTTTGAAGCGGCACTGCGTGCCTTGCAGGCGGGCTACGGCAAAGAACCACTGACCATCGGTTGCGGTGGAAGCATCGGATTTGTCGGACCGTTATGCGAAATGTTTGGCGGGATTCCGGCCTTGTTGCTGGGCATCGAGGATCCGCAATCCGCAGCCCACTCCCCAAACGAAAGCCTGAATCGAACCATCTTCCGCAACCTCGCCAGGTCCCTTGTGCACTTGTATGCCGAACTTGCCCAGCCTAGCTCCTAAATAGGCACTGTGCAAACTACCTCGGCAGTATGGCGCAAAATAGCAATGGGTTGAGCAGCGGCAATTTTCTCTGTGCCCGTTACGTGCTGGTATGCTCACGGGCAACAAAGGAGCTGTCTGGCTCCACCAAGCTGCTGGGAGGATCGGCATGCCCTGGCCGCGACCTTTGATCCTGGCCAGTAGCTCACCGGCGCGGCGGGAATTACTGCGCAAATATGGCTTTAGCTTTGAGGTGATTCCGCCGCATATCGAAGAACCTGATGGCGCAGGTGTCAGCGACGTGCGGCAATATGTCGCAGAGCTGGCTTGGCGGAAAGCGTACGCCGTGGCCAGGCGCGTGGACTATGGGGTGGTACTGGCGGCCGATTCAGTCGGTTGGCATGACGGAGAAGTCATTGGCAAGCCCACTGATCGCCAGCACGCCCGGCAAATCCTTCAGCGGCTAAGTGGTACGCAGCACGAGTTGTGGACGGGGGTGTGTATCTGGTTTCGCCCTGAGGATTGGCAATTCGCCTGGCAGGAACGAAGTCGCCTTTTGATGCGCCCGCTAACGGAGGAGGAGCTGGAAGGCTACCTTGACAGTGGTCAGTGGCAGGGGAAATCAGGAGCTTATGCGATTCAGGAGCAGGATGACCCGTTTTTGACCGTCCTGGAAGGCACGATCAGTAACGTCATAGGCTTACCGATGGAGACGCTTTGCCGGATCTGGCACCAGTGCCTCCCCGTGCTGGCCCAGAGAGCGGGCAGCTGCCAGTCCACTGCAACAGATTAAAGGCACCCTGGAAACAGCGAACCTTTCGATTGACCAGATCCGCGGTGTTTTCTATGATTAGTTCGCAGAATACCGTGCCTAATCACACTGCAGGAGCCTATCCGTGCTGGTCAAGATTTCCGCCCGTCATGGCCAACTTTCCCCGGAACTGCAGGAATTCATCCGCGAAAAAGCCGAGAAGCTGGTACACTATTTCGACCGGCTGATGGCAGTGGAGGTCACGGTCGACCTCAAGGGCGACATCAAACAGGTGGAATTCCTGGTCTCGGCTGAACATAAACACGATTTCGTGGCACGGGAGGCTGCTGGCGATGTGAGAGCGGCCGTAGATTTGATTATGGAGAAGCTGGAAAAGCAGCTGACCCGCTATAAGGAGAAAATCCAAGATCGCCGTCGGGCACCTCCGATGGGAGGAGTGCCGTGAACCGCGAAGGGATTGTGGCACTGTGGCGTTAGCCGGCAAGGGAGTGGAAAATCAGTTAGCGAACCCTGCGCGATCCTGGGTCTTACTGCTTGGCTAAAGATTGACGGCACGGCCAGCTTGCAGAAGCAGGAAAGGGCCTACCCTATGCGAATGTCGGAATTTGTCGTCAGGGAAGCACTCATCCCTAACCTGACGCAAACCACTAAAGAAGGTGTGATCCGCGAGATGGTCGAAGCGCTGAAGCGCAGCGGCCACATCAAGGCCAATCAAGTGGAACCTTTAGTCAAGGCATTATTAAAGCGCGAGCAACTCGGTTCCACAGGGATCGGGCATGGAGTGGCCATTCCCCACACCAAGCATGAGAGCGTGCAACGCCCCATCGGTACCGTGGCTGTCTCTCATGCGGGCGTGGACTTCCAGAGCATAGATAACGAGCCGGTTTATATTTTCGTCCTGCTCATCTCGCCTGTGGATCGCACGGGTGAACACTTGCGTGCTTTGGAAAATGTGACGCGGAATCTACGCAACGAAACCTTTTGCCGCTTCTTGCGTCAGGCTACGACGGCAGAGGAAATCTGGGAACTGATTCTGGAATCGGAAGGCAGTGCCTGAACAAACGAGGCTGGTTGGCCCCACCAGCCGGTCTGCCAACGGCCGCGCTTTTCAGGGCAGGAAGCGATGCCGCAGCAGCGCGTGGTGCGCAGCATCATCGTCGCCGATCCCCAGGGATTGCATTTGCGCCAAGCCGCAGAATGTGCACGGGTGGCCGCACAATTCCAGTGCCAGATTTCCCTGAAGTATGGTGACAGGCAGGCTGAGGATTGCCGCAGTCCGTTCGACATCTTGCAATTGGGGGCAGGATACGGAGCGGAGATCATCATTGAAGCCGTCGGCCCAGATGCTGAGCAGGCGGTGCGAGAAATCGCTGACATTTTGACGAGCAGCTATCCGGCTTAAAGCCGGTTCGGGAAGCCATGGAAATCAAACGCGGAGTGGCCGTTTCGCCAGGTGTAGCCATCGGACCTGCCTGGATTCTAGACAGGGAGGAAGTCAACGTTCGCCAGCGTTTCATAGCTACCGGCACCTATCCGCAGGAAATTGAACGCCTCGACCGCGCCATTGAAGCAGCCGCTCGCGAGGCCCGCGAAGTGCAACGAGTAGTTGCCGATCGGCTCGGAGAACAGTATGGAGCCATTTTTGGGGCGCATGCGGCCCTGATTGAAGATCCGCGGCTCCGCCAAGAGATCGCCTCAGAGATTCGCTACCATAGTTACACCGCGGAACAGGCACTGGATCGGGTCATCCGCCGACGCCTCCGCGCCCTGGCCAGTCTTAACGACCGCATCATCGCAGATCGGCAGAGCGACCTGCGCGACATTGAAAAACGCTTACTCCGTCAGCTGGCGGGCCAACGCCACGAACAATTGCAGAAGTTGACCGAGCCCGTTGTTCTGCTGGCACACGACCTGACCCCGAGTGAAACGGCCCAACTTGACCGCCAGCACATTTTGGGATTCGCCACCGAAGTAGGCGGGCGCACCAGTCACACGGCCATCGTCGCCAACGCCCTGGGCATTCCCGCAGTGGTTGGGCTGGGGATGTTCCTGACGGATGTTTCCGGCGGCGATTTAGTCATCGTGGATGGAAATCGCGGGGTCGTTATCCTCGATCCCGACGAGGAAACCCTGCAACATTATCGCCGGATTCAGCAAGCTCAGGTCGGCCATGAGCGTGAGTTGGACGAGTTGCGCAATTTGCCTGCGGTCACTCGCGACGGTGTCCGCATCTACCTGTTGGGGAACATTGAGTTTCCCGAGGAAGCGGCGCAAATCCTGGAGCGCGGGGCCGATGGCGTCGGCTTGTATCGCACCGAATTCCTCTATCTCGGACGCAAGGAAGATCCTACCGAGCAGGAGCATTTCGAGGCTTATCTGAAAGTACTCAGACAACTCCCGGGCAAGCCGATTGTTATTCGCACCCTCGACGTCGGCGCGGATAAGTTCAGTTCGGTCACCGATCCAGAGATTCAGGAACGCAACCCTTTCCTAGGAGTGCGGAGCTTACGCTTATGCCTGCGGAACAAAAACCTCTTCCGCGTTCAGCTGCGGGCCATCCTGCGTGCCAGTGCTTACGGCGACATTCGCATTATGTTCCCGATGGTCAGCACCATTTCCGAGCTTCGCGAAGCCAAGCTCCTGCTGTACGACGTTATGGAGGAACTGAGCGAGGAAAAAGTCCCCTTTAACCATCGCATCCCCGTAGGTACCATGATTGAGGTACCGTCGGCGGCACTGATGGCCGAAGGTCTGGCCAAGGAGGTGGACTTCTTTTCTATCGGTACCAATGATTTGATCCAGTACGTGCTGGCCGCCGACCGCACCAATGAAAACGTCGCCTACCTTTACAGCGCTTCCGATCCTGCAGTACTGCGCCTCATTGACCATGTAGTGCGTGCGGCGGAGCGGGCGGGGATTTCTGTGAATGTCTGCGGGGAAATGAGTGCGGAACCCATGTACGCTTTCGTGCTTATCGGGTTGGGATTGCGCCAGCTCAGTGCCGCGCCCCACGCTATTCCCGAGGTCAAACGGCTGGTGCGCTCCATCACCATTGAAGAGGCCCGCCGCGCCGCAGAAACCGTGTTGCAAATGGAAACCGCTCAGGATATTACTACCTACTTACGCGACCAGATTCGACGCATTCTTCCCGAGGCACTGGCTATTTAGTGTGCCGGATGCCTGCTAGCTTTGTAAGCGAACATCTGGACAGCCCGGATCGCTGGAAACTTTGCACCAACGAGATTCCAAGCGCGGATGCTGGCGTGCCCAGTCTGTGTGGCAAAAGCTGAAAGAATCCAGCGGTGTCGGGCTTGTCAAAGCTATGCTGGCTGAGGTGTCCGGCCAGGAGCTTCTCCTGGCAGCATGACCACTCGCACTAAAGCGCGTATCCGGTTCCGCAAAACGGGCGATCTGCGCTTCTTCAGCCACCAGGACCTGGCGCGGCTGTTTGAGCGAATGCTCCGCCGGGCCGGCTTGCCTTTTCGCTTGTCAGAAGGGTTCCATCCCATGCCGCGGATGGCGTTTGCCAGTGCTCTCGGTCTAGGCATAGTTGGCCTCGAC
>BEIM01000259.1 GCA_002898995.1 bacterium HR36 | reverse complement strand
CGTCTGGAAGGGGCCGCCTGAACGCAACGCTGTGGATCGCCACGTCTTTGCCCGACTCAGGGAGTTGCAAATTCCGCCTGCGCCTGTCTGCGCCGACCACGTTTTTCTCAGGCGTGTCTATCTCGACCTGCTTGGCCGTTTGCCCACTCCTGATGAGGCTCGCGCATTTCTCGATAGCCGTGAGGCTAGCAAACGCGAAAAACTCGTAGACCAACTCTTGAGCGATCCTCAATTCGCCGAATTCTGGGCCCGCAAGTGGCTCGATGTGCTCTTGGCAAATCAGAAACGTCTGCCCAAGGAGGCGTTGGTCGGATTGCACCGCTGGTGGCAAGAGCAGCTGCACCGAGGAACGCCCTTCGATCAAGTTGTCCGTGAACTTCTGACGGCCAACGGCCATATCTTGCAAAATCCGCCCGCTTCGTTTTTCACCATCCACCAAAGCGCCGAAGAAGCAGCGGAAACCACAGCACAAGTGTTTCTCGGCGTGCGCATTGGGTGCGCCCGCTGTCACAATCATCCGTTCGAGCGTTGGACGCAGGAGGACTACTACGGCTTAGCCGCCTGTTTTGCTCGCGTGGAGCGTCGCAACGATCCCAGCTTCAAGCCCGCCCGGCGCGGGCCACCTGTGCAGGTCATCAGCTCGAGAAAAGACGGCGAAATCCTTCATCCGATCACACGCCAACCTGTTTCCCCTCGGCCATTGTTGGGAAAGACGCCTTGGCGCGCAGACGACGACCGCCGCGTTACTTTAGCGCGCTGGCTCACGGCGTCGGAGAATCCCTTCTTCGCGCGTGCTACTGTCAACCGCATCTGGTTCCACCTGTTTGGCCGAGGCATTGTGGACCCACCCGACGATTTCCGTGACACCAATCCGCCGAGCCACGAGGCCTTGCTTGATTGGCTGGCTCGCGATTTTGTTGAGCACCGCTTCGATTTGCGCCACACCATCCGCACCATCTGTACCTCTGCTACCTACCAGCTCAGCAGCGAACCGCTTCCGGAAAACGCTGATGACCTCCGCTTTTTTTCGCGCCTCTGGCCTCGTCTCTTGACCGCCGAACAGTTGCTCGACGCCGTTTGCCAGGTAACCGAGGTGCCCGAGACTTTCGCCGAATTCCCCGCGACAAAACGCGCGGTGGCCCTGCCAGACAGCCTGCCCATCCATCCGTTTCTGGCCGCGTTTGGCCAACCACCACGCGACCTTCCTTGCGAATGCGAGCGGCACAACGAACCTAACTTAGCGCAGGCGCTGCAATTAGTGAGCGGTTTGACACTGCATCGCAAAATCACTGCCGAACGTAACCGCCTCGGTCGCCTGCTGGCCAGTGGTGCTAGCGACGCTGCCATGATGGAGGAATTGTACCTCGCGGCTTTCAGCCGTCGCCCCAGCGCACGCGAAGCCCAGTTGGTGCTTGACACGGTCCGAAACCAATCGAACCGTCGCGCCGCTTGGGAAGATGTGCTTTGGGCCATCCTCAATTCCAGCGAATTCCTGTACCGCCCCTGACAACGGAGGCGAATGCGATGGGCTACGATGCTCGGCTCGAACTGACACGACGCCAGTTTTTCCATGTCGGCATTGGCGGCGCCTTTGGACTGGGCCTGGCCCAGTTTCTTCAAGCTGAGGCGCAAGCCCGCGCCTTGCAGAAACGTTCCGTCAAGTCGCTGATTTTCCTCTTTTTGTACGGTGGGCCAAGCCAGATTGATACTTGGGACTTGAAACCCGAGGCGCCCGTGGAGTATCGCGGTGAATTCAAGCCGCTTACCCCACCGATTCCCGGCCTGTACATGAGCGAATACTTGCCGAAAATGGCGGCCTGGGCCAGGCGCTTTAGCGTTATTCGCACTCTCCATCACACCAACCGCAACCACCAGCCCGCAGGTTGCCGATTGTTCACTGGCGTGGACCCGGGCAGCGACAATGCCGCGCTATTGGCACCCCAACCCAGCGATCCACCTGCGCTCGGTTCCCTGGCAGTGAAAGCTGCTCCCCTCAAAACCGCCGCCGTACCGCCGTTTATCATGCTCCCCGCTCGTCTCCACGATCAAGGTTCCGCGTTCAAGGGCCAGCACGCTGGCTGGTTGGGCCACGCATTTGATCCTCTCCTCCTCGAACAAGACCCCGCCAGCCCAAACTTTCGCGTCGAGGGTTTCAGTTTGCCCGCCAATCTCTCTCTGCAACAACTCGAACGCCGACGCCTCCTGCTGGAACAGTTGGATTCCTTAGCCCAAACCAGTCCGGAACGTGCGGCGCTGCACCAATTCCAGAAGCAAGCCCTTGATCTGTTGCTTTCTAGCCGGGGGCGTTCTGCGTTTGATTTATCTGCGGAACCCGATAAATTGCGCGACCGCTATGGCCGCAATCGTTTCGGACAAGGCTGTCTCTTGGCTCGCCGACTTGTTGAAGCCGGGGCCCGCGTTGTATTCGTCTCCGATTGCACAGCCAACGGCCACCACGAATGGGACACCCACCAGAACAATTTCAAACGCCTCAAAGAGGTCTTGCTTCCCCGCCTCGACCAGGCTTATAGTGCCTTGATGGAAGACTTAGAAGCCCGCGGACTGCTCGACGAAACCGTGGTTTATGTGGGCGGCGAGTTCGGCCGAACACCGCGGGTGGGTCAAGCAGGTTTTAGCGGCGCGGGAGCAAGCAAAGATGGCCGCGATCACTATCCTAACTGCTTCCCCGGCATTCTCGCTGGCGGATACGTACGCCCTGGAGTTCTGTATGGCGAATCCGATAGTAAGGCCGCTTATCCCGCCAAGAACCCCGTTACGATCGAAGACTTAGTCGCGACCATTTTCGCCGCTATGGGCTTAGACCCGCACACCACTATAACCAGCCTCGATGGCCGCTCCGTGCCCTTGACTCACGGGAAACCGATCGAAGCTCTCTTAACATTTAGCTAGCCATGCAGTTCTTTGCGAATTCGCGTGTGTACCTTTGGAGCTATTACAGGCCCATCCAGAATGATAGGCGATTTAGTTGGGCCCACGCCAGCAATGGGACCGTTAACTTGTGCTCTACCTACAGGATCCGATAAGGAGCCTATCCAGATGATCAAGAAACGAATCTACAAGCTGTTTTCCGCAACCTGCTACATGCTATCGTGGTGTAGTGTCCTCTTCTGTTCGTATTCATCGGCTGAACAGTCCCAAGAAATTTTTCCCAAGGATGCGAAATTGGAACGGGTGTGGAGTGAGGGGCAATTCACCGAGGGACCCGCGTATGGCCCCGACCACTGCGTTTACTTTTCGGATATAGGCAATCGTATTCTGAAGTATGATCCCAAAACAGGCAAGACAACAGTATTCCGCGAGCCAAGCGGCCGCGCCAACGGCTTATGTTTTGATAGACAGGGACGATTAGTGGCGTGCGAAGGTGCCAATGGCGGGAATCGGCGTGTGACCATCACGGACAAAGACGGCACGGTGCGCGTTCTTGCCGATAAGTGGCAAGGCAAACGGTTTAATAGCCCGAATGATTTGGATATAGACAGCCAGGGTCGTATTTATTTTTCCGATCCGCGTTACGTGGGCGATGAGCCACGCGAGATTGATAAAGAAGCCGTTTACCGAATCGATCCCGATGGTAAGGTAACACAATTGATCACCGATGTGCAGAAGCCTAACGGTGTGGCGATTTCTCCAGATGGGAAGACATTGTATGTAGCAGACAATAACTCGGCTGCTGGTGGCGCGCGCCTCCTGCTAGCCTATCCTCTGCACGCCGATGGTTCCGTCGGGCCTCGCCGGGTGCTGTACGATTTTAAGAACGAACGGGGTATAGATGGCATGTGCTTAGATGAACAAGGCAATATTTTGGCGGCCGCAGGTGCTGGTGACAAAGCTGGTATCTATGTTTTTTCGCCGCAAGGCAAAATCTTGACATTCTTGCGCACGCCCGAGACTCCCACGAATTGCACTTTCGGTGGGCCAGATCGTAAAACCCTTTACATCACCGCAGGAAAGTCTCTTTATCGGATTCGCACGAGTGTTCGCGGTTATGCAGTGTATTGGCCAGTCGATTGATAAGTGTTGCGGGGTAGTAATACAAGGCATTATATTGAGCAAAGGGCTTGGTTTGCATCGCTGCGCTCGTAGATAAATACAACGGGGTATGGCCCTGGGCCACACCCCGAAGGTTTGTGGTACAGAAGCGAAAGTAGCACAAAGGGGGTACTAGAACCTTTAGACCAAGCAGATAGGACAAGTGATGTCAGTGTCCCATAGGTGCTGGAGTTGCATAGGCAGCTGGGGTCGTGGGGACAGCCCATTGCATGGTCGGACTGACAAACACGGGAGCGTACTGCGGCCGGCCACAGTAACCGTATGGGCCACACATACCAGCTGCACCGCCATTGATTTGATAGCCGTGGAATTTGTAATAAGTTACCCAGTCAATGTGGGCTAAGCGGCCGTAGTAATGTTCCAGGGCGTCGTAGTAGTCATGCCAGAACTTAAGCCAACGCTCTTCCTCAGTAGTGCAATGGCTTTTGTTGAAGCGGGTCCAAAAGGCCCAGCGTGGTTGGTAGCCGCCATAATGGAGCGTGCCCCAATCCGCCCGGCTCGTTTGCGAGCCCGCCAACACCCCTAAGCCCACCAATGCCCAGATAACCACCTTCCTCATGGTCTCTCCTTTCACCGGCGGCGAGGCGGAAGATTGGCTCATTCGGGTCGTGTTGCCAATGCCCTCCGCATCTCGCGCTTTCCCAATCCCTCCTGGAAGCTCCCGATTACCGCTTTTGTGTGCAGTATTGTTATCGGCTAACTTGACCCGAAAATACGGTAAATCTGGCAGGACACAGTTGCCCTTCAAGGGCTGTAGTAGGGTAAACGTGCTGGTACCTTTTTCAGATTAGCCGGTAGCCGTATCCCTGGCTAGGATAAGCACTGTCGCCTATTGACAAAAAGGAGAGGACCATGTCCACTTCCATTCATCCGATGAACCGCCGTGAATTCCTCGCCGCCTCTGCTGCTCTTGCCCTGCCACATTTTGTCCCGGCCAGCGCTTTGGGGCTACAGGGCCGTCCTCCTCCGAGCGAACGCATTACTCTGGGTGTAATTGGAACC
The DNA here is from genome assembly GCA_002898995.1 of bacterium HR36. Lineage (GTDB taxonomy): Bacteria > Planctomycetota > Planctomycetia > Gemmatales > HRBIN36 > HRBIN36. Next base: position 474 of record BEIM01000259.1, on the reverse strand, counting down.
GGAGGTCGCGGGGTGTCTCTCATCAATATGTTGCTGGGGCAGAAAGATGCGGAGGTTCTCGCCGTTTGTGATGTGGATGCCAGACACTTGAAAAATGGTGTGCAGGCTGTGCGGAAAAACTCGGGTAAGGAATGTGCCGCCTATAAAGATTTCCGTCAACTCCTGGAACGCAAAGACATAGACGCGGTCGTGGTAGCGACGCCGGACCACTGGCACGGCCTGATCAGTATAGCGGCGGCCAAAGCGGGAAAGGATATTTACTGCGAAAAGCCGCTGGTGAACTCGGTGGCCGAAGGCCGAGCTTTGTGTCGCGCTGTCGAGGAGAACAAGCGTATTTTGCAAACCGGTAGCCATGAGCGTTCCACTCCCAGCGTACGATTTGCCTGCGAATTAGTGCGGAACGGACTTCTCGGTAAAATCCACACAGTCCGCATCAATCTGCCCTGCAGTGACGGCCACCATCAAAAAGCACGG
>BEIM01000258.1 GCA_002898995.1 bacterium HR36 | reverse complement strand
CTGTGTCAAGAGGAAACTTGGGTCGGCACCTGATTTTCCCTAAGTAGTGTTCACAGAATCTGTTACGTCGGACATGAAGCGGAATCGCCCGAAGAAGTAGAGGTAACGCCACGGCAATGACATGGCCTCGAAGGGTTTGCGTGTGCATTCAGAAGCTCGTCCTCGCGAGAACGTTTCCGAACCACGGCGGGCTAACGCCCAATGACATCTACCTGGAAAACGTGCGCTCTCATTTGCCAGCCCAATCTAGCTGAGGATCGAGATGGGGGTCAAACTCATAGCGCATGGTTTACGGTACTGAACGCGGCTCATGAGTCGCGGCAAGACTTGCTGGTGGATCGTTCTTTCATCGAGCGTGCGGATGCCGAAAATCACCCGCCTTGTGGTGGCTGTTTTTTTGGAGTTGGCATGAGTAATCCTCCAAACCTAGGCGTATCCTGCTCCCACTCTATTCCCCCTTACAACGTAACGAAACACCCATGCACCGACAACGCACCTCCCGCTAAGTCGTATGCGATGGAGACTGTTAGGATGTGAGGATGATGCGTACGCTGCCGTCAAATAGTGCTGTCCGTGCGTCCTGCTCACGCAGTCCGTTTTTAGAGCCAGGATGGCATACCTGCCGCTTAGTAGCTGCGACTCGAAGCTATGGTCGCGGTCGGTCCACGGACGGGGACAGGCTAGTACTTGCGGCTTGCTTGCTGTGACTAGAGGGCTAGGGAGAAAAACTTAATTTTCGCACGGGGAAGATTGCTGGGAGAATTGTCCCCCGGGTTTGGTTGATTCCGCGCTAAAGAGAAAAAAGTTAGCGTTTTGCGGCCGTGTAACCTGTGCCGTTAGCACGCAGTGTTGCGTTACCGAACTACAAGAAAGTTAGCCTTAGATCTGCGGCGGATGTATCTTCCTTTGGCATCCCTCTTCGTCGGGTTATTGAACCGCAAAAAGTTAGCCCTAGATGGCTATACAACACGGAAACACGATTTGGGATACTAACTGACCCAACAAAAAGTGAGCCTTAGAGGGCCATATAGCGCAGGCCATAGCGACACGTTGAAACTTGCAAGATTGGCCAATCAATGTTCCGCTAGCGGAAACGGATTTACCTGGACTTGCCGCAAAGTAGCAGCGTTGGATCTTTGCATTAGTGCAGCCATTGCTACCCTGGTAGCAACTAGATTAGCAATCGCTCGGCATGACTTTGCCCGCTTATCGCTGGTCTGGCCAAAGTGCTGCGCCTCGGCAGGAAAACCGCGATTTTCTGAGCAGTTCTGGGTGCAATTCGAATCCTGCTGCGTCCCTGGCGGCATGGCTCCAAGATGAACGGTACGGATTCTGGATGCTGGCCATCGCCCGGGTGGGGGCTTGTTGCTGTTGTGCGGTATTGGCACAAACGGTAGAAAGCGGCGGACGCCAAGTGTAACTTGCGTGGCAGAAAACGAGAACTCGAGCGGCGTTGGCGCCACTCTTTTCAACCTGAGAATTGGCCGGGCGTCAGTAAGCGTTGCGGTGGATCAGACCGCGCCAGACCGTGAGCCAGAGAATACGCAAGTCGAACCAGGGATTCCAGTGCATGATGTAATAGAGGTCATATTGGAGGCGTTTGCGCAGGGACGTATTGCCGCGCCAACCGTTGACCTGAGCCCAGCCGGTAATGCCGGCCTTGACCAGGTGGCGAGCCATGTAATGCGGGATAGTCTTGCGAAATCGTTCCACGAAACAAGGGCGTTCGGGGCGCGGACCAACCAAGCTCATGTCGCCTTTGAGAACGTTGAAAAGTTGCGGCAGTTCATCCAGGCTGGTGCGCCGCAGAATGGCACCCAGCCAGGAGCGCCGCGGATCATTAGGACGAGCAAAAACTGGGCCGGTTTCTTTCTCCGCATCCAGGCGCATCGTGCGAAACTTGAGCATATAAAAGGTTTTGCCATCCAGTCCACAGCGTTCCTGGCGATAAAATACTGGCCCTCGGCTCGTCAATTTGATCAGGATGGCAATCAGCAGCATGAGGGGCGAAAGGAGCACGATGGCTGTCAGCGAGATGGTGATGTCCATGAGGCGTTTAACGATGCGGTTGACGCCGAAGTACGGGCTTTCCCGCAGGTGGACCAAAGTCATGCCATCGAAGTGGGTGGTGGCCAGCGAAAAGGGAGCGAGCGTGGGTGTGTCCAGAACCAGCCGTACCTCGGCCAGGGAGTCAGCCAGAACTGCGAAAACCCGGCGGGCCTCCTCAAACCGCTTGAAAGGCAAGGCAATGAACACTTGGCGTATGCCTTTCTGCTCCACCAAACGGGGGAGGTCGGCTATGCTGCCGACGATGTATAAGTCGCTCGACCATCGGTTCGGGCGGTCTTCAATGTAGCCGTAGAGGCGTAGGCCGGTCCAGCGATGGCGGACGAGAGAGCGCGCCAAGCGTCGGGCCGCACGTCCTGTACCGACAATGACCACAGGAATGGTGTTGAATCCGCGCCGCCGCAAATGACGCAGCAGCGACCAGGCAAGCCGGCGACTTAGTATCACCAATCCCAGCAGGAACACGCCGAAGTATCCGAGGGTTAGCCGGGAATAATACTCCTGCTTGGTGAAAAACAGCAAGGCGAGTACCAGCAGCACGGTAAGGATGGTTCCTTGCAGCGCTCCTGCCAGCTCTTCCCGAAATCGGCGCAAGCGGTGCACTTCGTAAAGACCAGCCCAGCGAAAGGCTACGAATGCCAGCAGAACCACGACTGGGAGTAACCGCCAGCAGAGTTCCCAGGAAGGCGGCTGGTGAAACAAGGGAACGAGCCAGCCACTCACGCGGACCTGGTACGCCGTCAACCACGCCACTACCGTTACCAAACCGTCCAAAGCTACCAGTATCCACAGGACTGTCTGATTCACTCGGCGGATCATGATCCTATGCTCCGCGTCTGGTCGAATACACGCGGCCCAAGCCAGCCGCTCGCATGATGGGCGCATTTACTGTGACCGGCCCGTCGTTGTCAATGCCGCCAGAGCACTGAGCCGGGGATTGATTTTTTAGCCGCGGACTGATATACATATGTACAAGTAGCGACAAAGACCTACTAACAGGAGGAAGGCGCATGGCGACAGCCCAAACAGGTGGCGGGATGGAAAGTCGGGAGCTGAAGCTGGCGTTGCAGCAGATCGAAAAACAGTTCGGCAAGGGAGCGATCATGCAGCTGGGCGAAAGTCCGGTGGCTGATGTAGCGGGTATCAGCACCGGGGCGCTGAGCCTCGATATTGCGCTGGGAGGGCGCGGCTTGCCGCGTGGACGGATCGTCGAAATTTTCGGTCCCGAATCCAGCGGCAAGACGACTATCGCGCTGCACGCCATTGCCAATGCACAAAAACAAGGAGGGGTGGCAGCGTTTATTGACGCAGAACATGCTCTAGACCCGGCGTGGGCCAAGCGGTTAGGCGTGGACCTCGAAGCACTGCTGGTAAGTCAACCCTCGTGCGGGGAGGAAGCGCTTAAAATCGCGGAAATGCTGGTCAAATCCAACGCCGTGGACATCATCGTCATAGACTCTGTGGCCGCCCTGGCCCCGAAAGCCGAGGTGGAAGGCGAGATCGGCGATTCCCATGTGGGACTGCAGGCCCGGCTCATGAGCCAGGCGCTACGTGTGTTGACGCCGATCATTTCCCGAACGCGCACTTGCATGGTTTTCATCAACCAGATTCGCCAGCGGATTGGCGTCATGTTCGGCAACCCGGAAACCACTTCGGGAGGGTTGGCATTGAAGTTTTACAGTTCGGTGCGTCTGGAGGTGCGCAAAGTTACCAGCATTAAAGAAGGCGAAGAAGTCATCGGATCCCGCATCCGTGCTAAAGTGGTGAAGAACAAAATCGCGCCCCCGTTCAAAAGTGCCGAGTTTGATCTGATGCACGATTACGGCATCAGCCGCGAAGCAGATGTCCTCGATCTGGCCCTGGAAGACAAAATCGTGGACAAAAGCGGTGCCTGGCTGACATATGGTAACTACCGGCTGGGTCAGGGGCGCGAAAACGCCAAGGCCTATTTGCGCGAACATCCCCAGGTTTTGGTGGAATTGGAGCGCAAAATTCTGCAAAAGCGTGGCTTGCTCGAAGAAAGCGCCGCCGCCAGTAATGGTAAATCCGAAGAGTCCGCAGGTAAGGCGCGCAAGGTCGCAGAAAGGCAGTGAGCTTTACCGGCCGGCACGCAATCGCCGTGTTTGAGGAACGCCGCGCTTCCGCAGATGATGGCGAAAGAAAAACCAGCGGGTTTCGGCCAGGAGGCGATCAAAAAGTTGCCAGCCTGGCGGCGCAGTGTGCGAAAAGTCCCCATAAGAGCCGCTACTTGCGACCTCGCTGAGACTGGCGCGCGCAGGCGGTGCTATGGCAACACTACGCGGGAAATCCGTGTTTCCCGGGACAACAGGGGCATCGGTAGTCGGGGTAATGGCAAGAAGTCGGCGATCGCCCTCCGCGGTAATCAGCGCCCAGGTAGTTATGTTGCTGGCTGCAGAGGTCGGGAGAACGGTCATGATAGCGTGCCGTGATTGGGGTAGTCGGAAGAGACGCCGAGCTACGGGAGGAGGGAGCGCGGCAGCCGCGCCGCCTTCTTCACTGCCGCGCTCCTAGGTCTGGCCATGCGGTAACCAGATTCGCTGCAAACACCATGCCAACAACACATTTCCTATAAGGCCACATGCTCACACCACTGGCTAATTCGCCCGCCAGGTGTCGATCAGCAGCACGCTCTTCACGCTCAGATCGTTAGAGCAACTTGGATTTGTCTAGCATGACCGCAGAAGCAACTGGCGGGACATCCGTGCTCCTAGGTCTGCTTTCCTACCTCGAATTCTTCTCTGGCAGAATAACAAGCGTTACCGCGGCTTTGCGCAAATCACAATACCGTTTACAGCATTTCCAGACCGCATTCACGTTCGGATCGAGGCTTATTCGTCCTCGTCCTCATCTTCGTCGTCCTCGTCTTCTGCCTCGTCGTCTTCTTCCTCCTCCTCTTCTTCCTCCATATCAGTGATGGGTTGGCCTGGACGCCAGAAGAACTCGCGTTTGATATCCTTGCGGCTGGCTAGCATAAGCACCATCAGCGAACCCAGACCCATTATCGGGAAGGGAGTTGTGAGTAGGGCGCCGAAGAAACGCATAAGATATTCATACACGTCCGCGCCACTATCATTCATAATCTGGTACAACAAATAGCCGGGCAGGATGCCGGCCGCCAAGCCTGCAAGGGTGCCGGTGATGCACCCCGTCACCACCCAGTTGTAGGAATCGAACCGGCGGAACTTTTCCGCTCCTGTGACCACGACGCCCAGAATAAGCAGGGCCACGGCGGTAACGGCAATCAGAGCCAACTGCACGAGGATATAGTGGGTGTTGGGGCCAAAGATTCTTTCGGTCGGAGATAGCGGCCAATCGCGCTCTTTGATAGCTGCCGGGGCGCCCCCCTGGCGCAGAGCTTTTGCCTGTTCTTCGGCAAATTGATTGTAGTGCATCTGCCGCTTAAAAGCCGCCAGTACCGCATCACCGCTGAGCACCAAAAACGCAAGGACGGTAATGACGGC
>BEIM01000257.1 GCA_002898995.1 bacterium HR36 | reverse complement strand
TAAAGCACCCCGTTCTTTCCCGCCAGCAGCAACCGATCGCCAGTGCTATTGAACTCTAGACGCGCAGGAGCCGCTATTGCTGGCCACTGCGCTGCTATTTGCCAATCTTCATCCTGCTGGCGAGCATAAACCGTCACTTTTTCCCCTGCCACTATCGCCAAGCGGTCGGCCTTGGCATTAAAGCTCGCCAGCTCTGCGCCTTGCGTCAACAATTGCCGGCGTTGCCAGGGGCTCCTAGGGCAAAGCTGCCAAACGCGCAAAGTTCCATCTTCGCAAACGGTCGCCAAATACTTGCCATCGGGTGTCATGTCGCAGGCGGTGACGGGAAAGGTTCCGCCTAACGGATGCCCAAACATCCGCAGGGATTCGGGGTCAATACAATGCACCAGTCCATGGCCGCACCATGCAATCGCCACCGATCCATCGCTGCTTACGGCCAGGAAATGGGGGAGGCCAGCCAACGCCATGGGCGGGGTCAAGAGCAGATTCCGCTCCAGGTCGCGGACGCGAAATGTCCCTTCGTAGCTGCCGTAATAAAGGCGTCGGCCCCGGCTATCCACTGCCAGGCAGGCGGGCGCAAATGTTATATCAGGCGGTTCGGTGCGCACGCCCCCGGGACCGCGCAACACCCAGATCCCAAGCCGCGTTCTTGCGAAAATGGCTTGCTGGCGCCCAGCAATGGCCAGCATGTCAGCTGGGCGTGGTAACCGCCAGCTCCCGAGCAATTGTGGGCTACCAAAGCCGCCGCCCTGGTTCTGCCAAGTCCAGTAATAAACGTTGCTTTCCTGATCCGCCACCGCCCAAGTTTGGCCGTCGTGGTCAACCGCCCAACTGCGCAGCGGGGCTCGGCTTTCCCACTGCTCGAGGAGACGCTCCCCGTTCTCGTCCCAGATTTGCCAACCCTGAGGAGTAACGGCCCAAATAGCCTGCCCTTGAGCCAGGAAACGGAGATCGCGTATCGGGCTTCCGGTAACCGCGATCCGCCGTGGGTGAGACGGCTTCGTCAAGTCCCAGCGATAGGCTTGACCGCGAGCATTCAGGCCGAGCACACATAGTTGCTTCGGGTGGCAGGCCACGCTCCGCCAGCGTTCGGGCAAAGCCCCATAATAGACGAGGCGATGCAACGCACGTTGCCAACTCGCCAGCAGGAGGCGGATAGTCTGGCGTTCCGCGGTGGCCGATTCCGGCAACAGGGCGAAAGCGCGTGTCAGCCAGAGCATGCCTGCACCAATCTCGTGGCGGTGCAAGGCTTCAAGCCCATGAAGACCAGCGAATTCCGCAGCTTGCCGTTGTGCCTGCTGTTGTTGAAGTTCGGTGTCGCGGAGGATGGACAAAGCGCGTTGGCGTTGCTGTTCGACTTCCTCTTTGGCAACGAGGGTTTGGGCATGGAGGCGTTGGAAACGCTGTGCATTGTCGGCCTCCCGCCAGGCAGCCAGCACCGCGGTGACCAGCACCGTGATAGCCGCCACACTTCCGAGCAACGCGGAGCCCAGCGTCACCGTGGCCGTTCCTGGGTGCCGGCAGCACCACCGCCAAAGTCGCTCCCCCGCTCCTACCGGCCGCGCCCTCACCAATTCGCCTCGCAGAAACCGCTCCAGATCCTCGGCCAACTCCTGAGCGGAGCTGTAACGCTCCTTCGGACTTTTTCGCAGACATTTCAAACAAATCGCCTCGAGGTCGGCCGGTATGTGAGGACGCCGTTGTTTGGGACGAGGCGGCTCCTGGCTGACCAGCTGCGCCAGCACTTCCTGGACACTGGAACCGTCAAAAGGCGGCCGACCTACCAACAGCTCGTACAAGACGGCTCCTAAACTGTACACGTCGCTGGCGACGCTGACTTTCCCAAGGCGTCTTTCGACTTGCTCAGGCGCCATGTAAAGTGGCGTCCCGGCGAGCCAGCCTTCCTGGTCCTCATCGGGCTGCGCCGTACGCTTGCATAGGCCGAAGTCGCTGACGACAGGCTGACCATCAGCGTCGAGCAGGATGTTGGCCGGCTTCAGGTCGCGGTGTAAGACACCGTGGCGGTGGGCATAATGCACGGCATGGGCGACCACGGCCATCAGCCGGGCTATCTCCCGCCACTGCCCCTCCAGTCGCTCTTTGTGTTCCGCCAGTGAACCCCCCTCAACATACCGCATGGAAAAGAAGTGGACGCCACCCACCGATCCGACTTCGAAAATGGGCACAATGTGGGGATGCTGTAACGACGCAGCGGCTTCTGCCTCTGCATAGAACCGCCTGAGTTCCTCGGGTGTGGCTAAACGCCGCGCATGGATAACTTTGACCGCCACTATCCGGCCCAGCGATATTTGCCGCGCCCGATACACCACCGCCGCACTGCCGCGGCCTATCTCTTGCAGCAGTTGATAATCACCCAACACTTCCGAAGAAACCTGGGTTTGCAAGGTATCGCCCGTAGCATCCAGTACCGTTGCCGTCAAGCCGACCGCCTCGGTGGACGGCTCAGCGTTTTTAGGAGCTTGCATCGGGAGGGGATGTCTTCGGTTCTCGGCGGCGCCGGCTAACAGTGGCTGGTCAGACGGAGTCGCTGAGCTGTCGCCGTTCGAAGGTCCTGCGGCTTGCTCTGGCCAGCCAGGCGTGACATCGCCCTGCGGTTGCTCCTCCGCTCGGTTGACTCGCGTTCGCACGCCCACGTTCAGCTCTGGCAACCAGGTGCCCGATTCGTGTGGTGTGGATGGCTGGCTCATACATCTCTCCGTCCGTATCGATCGCTATAAGCCTAACACACAAAATCTGCCGACTTTATTGAAGCTGCGGCTGTTAGCGGCTGGAAAGGTAAGCAGGGGATAAACCAGCGGCAGGGGCATTCGCCAATTTGCGCACTTTTCCGATCGCAGCAGAAAAGATGCCCACCAGAAGTTTGCCTGACGCGCCAGCGGTAGCAGCTTTGGTTTGCGGGTAGGCCGACTGTTTTTCGGCTTCCCCAACTGGTCAGCTCATCCTTTGGCCGATTCCCAATTCAGGTTGCTCTGCGCCAAGGAAGGAAACGATGCTGGCGGAAACCGTCCTCGCCGTGCTTCTGCTGCAAATGCCGCAGCTTCCCGAGGCATGGCTGCAAAGCGAGCAGGTTCGCGGACATTGGCCATGGTTACGTGTATGCCTGACCGCTGTTGCACTGGACTGGGAGATTCTCGATCCACGCGAGGTGCCGTATGTGTTGACGCAGCCAGAAAGCTTGCCGGTGGACCTGCACATGCTGCGGCAGCGACAGCGTGAACTCGCGGACGCCCCGTGCGTGAACGATGCCCTGATATTTCCACGCGGCGACACCGTACAACAAGCCATCAATTTCAACCGCGCCTGTGTTCGCTGGTTCGATGAACATTACGCCCATTGCCGCGACCTGCCGCCTGCCAAGATCGCCTACCGGCGGCAACTCGATGAACTGTACCGCGTCTGGGATACGCTGCGTGAGGTACAATGCGATTATTACATGGTTAGCGTGCGCCGGCAATGCTTGAAGCAGTTGCGGGCTCTCTTGGGCGAAGACGCCTATCGAGAAGGCCGACTGCCCCCGCCGGTGCCGTTCGACCTTATGCCTTGGCGTTAGCATTCCGTCGCCCATCAACAACGCCCCACTTCTCGGGGAAGCGGCGAGGCCGCATGTTTCGTGGAGCGTTTGCATCCGCTGCGTCAACCACGGATAAGTTAGCCATCTCTCCACCGCTTCGACGCCGCATTGCTCCAGAGCCATTATCCAGTTGCTGATTGGGAGAGCAGACATAGCGGCTGGGGATCACGGAGTTTTAATGAGCGGCGTTTATGATGGCGTTGAACTGCTAGGCTTGCGGTGAGCGTAAACCGCGGATTCCATAGTGCCACCCCCATGTAGGAGGGAAACGCGATGAGACAATGCCTGACTTTTGCTTTGGCTGCTCTGCTGCTGACCGGCACCACCCTCATGGCTCAGGAACGCCGGGATAAGCCCGATAGCGAAAAGCCCGGCAAACCTGAGTTCAAACCGCCGTTCGGTCGTGGCCCGGGTTTTGGCCCTTTCCGGCCACCGGCTAATCGCGAGGAGGCGATGCAGCGCGTCCGCCAACAGTTGGAGTTCGCACGGAACATGGTCCGCCAGCTCGAAGAACAGTTGAAGCGTCTGGAATCGGGGGAGGGAGCGGCGGACAGCCGTAAACCCGAACCACGCCGCGAAGCTGAAGCGCGCAAACCGGAAAAGCTTGAAACCCCTAAACCTGAGGCACGCGGCCCGGACCGGGCGGAACCGCGCGGACGTGCACCCGCCGACAAGCCGGAAGCCCGTCGTCCCAGACCGCCGGGTAAACCCGGATTCGATCAGTTCCAGGGTCGCTTCGGAGACCGCTGGTCGCCGTGGAGTTGGCGGCCGCCCGCTGGGCGCGGTCCCTGGCCGCGTTTTGCCCCGTGGTGGCCTGGTCGCGGTTGGTTCGGTCCACCGGCTTGGGGTTGGCCACGCTGGGGCTGGACACCACGTTTCGCCCCGCCTCCAGCACCGCGATTCGGCCCCCCACACCGCCCCACTACTCCCAGGGCTGGCTCAAGCCGCGATCTCGAATCGCGTCTCGACCGCCTGGCTCGGGATCTCGAAGAACTGCGCCGCGAACTGCGACAACGCCGCTAACCTTGGCCCGCAATGCTCGAATTGAAGCCGTCTCGCTGACTGGCTGACCCCGCCTTGCCATGACCAGGGCGAGCTAGGTTATTCTGGGCAGGTGGTGCGCCTGCCCTTCGTTTTTTTACCAGGCGGAGCGCCAATTGATCTTCCCTTAGCTCGGCGGCATTTTGTAAACTAACTACTGGTGAATTCCCCTGCCAGACACCGTTGCGGAGTGAATTATGCCCGGAGCGCTTCGAAGCACCCTGGTGGTCACAGCCGTGGTCGTTGGCTTCTTGGTGGCGAGTGGGTGGAGGTTTGCCGCCTCTGGCGAACCGCCCGCCCAATCTTCCAAAACGGCGCCGCCGAGCTTCAACTGGGACGTGAGGCCGATTTTGTCGAACCGTTGTTTCAAGTGCCACGGCCCCGACGTGAAAAAAGGCGATTTGGACCTGCAGAATCGCAAGGCGGCGTTGCGCGGCGGTAAGTCGGGGCAACCCGCCATTGTCCCAGGCAACAGCACTGCCAGCGAGCTGATGCGCCGTGTGCTGGCTAGCGACAAATCCTATCGCATGCCCCGCGGTGCCGATCCGCTTTCACCGCAAGAAATTGCCGTGTTGCGTGCCTGGATAGACGCGGGGGCGATTTACGAAGAACACTGGGCCTTTGTCGCGCCGAAGCGGCCGGTCTTGCCGGCGGTGCGCCACACCGCCCGGGTACGGAACGCCATTGACCAGCTCGTCCTGGCACGCATGGAAGCAGCGGGGTTTTCTCCCTCACCCCCAGCAGATAAGGCTACATTGGCCCGCCGTGTCTCTCTTGACTTGACGGGATTACCGCCAACCGTGGAAGAATTGGATGCTTTCCTGAATGATCCTCGGCTGGATGCGTATGAGCGATACGTAGATCGTTTGCTGGCCAGTCCGCATTACGGCGAACATCAAGCACGCTACTGGCTCGACCTAGCCCGCTAT
>BEIM01000256.1 GCA_002898995.1 bacterium HR36 | reverse complement strand
CCAAGTCTCTATCAGCCGGTGGCTAACTTGGGGCAGCTACTCTCTACCAATCCTATCGCCAGTCTGCGCCTGAACCGCGTCCGTTGTGATACCACGCTCCTTGCGGGACGAATCAGCGCTGACATCGAGGGCGTGCATCTGGAAAACGAAATCTATGCGCCAGGCGAGACGCTGGTCGTGTATGTTTGGCTGAAGCCTTATCGGCAGCCGCGACAGCGCGTGCGAGTCGAACTGCCGCTGCCCCCAGACCTACCCGAAGGGAATTACACAGCGCAGGTGATGGACGACCTAAGCAACGCCCGATACGAGGTTCGTGATTCACCCTTGTTGAGCAACCCAACCACGATTGCACAACTGATGGAAGCGCTGGCAATCCAGACGAATGCCAAGCGAACGCAAATTGCCGTCCGCGTTACGCTACCCAGCTCGGGAGTGGTTGTAGAAGGCAAGGCCATGCCGGACTTGCCGCCGAGCATGACCGCTATTCTTGGGCAGTCGCGCCGGAGTGGCGTGGCCACGTTAGGCAGCGCCTTGGTGGCACGGGAAACGGTCCCCTGGGTCGTGCAGGGCCAGCAATCGGTATCGTTCCGCGTGCTGCGGCACAAACCGTTCTTATTAGAAAAACGGGAGATGCGGTAAGAACTTCTGCTGCCTTGGCCTGAGTGGCCCGGCGTTGGTTCAGGCACTGCGCGAAAGGTGAGAACAATGCTCGGACGGGAAAAAACCTGCTGGCCTAAGCTCACATGGGCCGTGATGTTCGGATTGATTGGCACGGTGATGCCAGCGTGGGCTGGGAAAGTGCGCTTTTTCCAGCACCAGCAACCCGCTCACTATGAAAAAGCGGAGCGCCGCACGACGGTGGTCGTTAGCGATGGCAGCATTCGGCTGGGCCGGCAGATCGAACATGTCGCCAAACTGGATGCCGCCAATATTTGGTGCATTGTCGAGGACGGCCAAGGCAGGTTGGTGGTCGGCACGGGGAACGAGGGCAAAATTTGGCGGATTGACCCTGAAGGTCGGGCCCAGCTTGTACACAAAGCGGAGGATCCGCAAATCTTCTCGCTGTTGGCTACCCCCGACGGTCGGCTCATTGCCGGCACGGGACCGAGTGGCTTGCTGCTAGAGATTCCGCCGGCGGGATCGCCCCGCACGCTTGCCAAGACAGGCGAGTCCTACGTTTGGTCGCTGGCCTACGACCCAACCACCGACACGCTCTATGCTGGCACGGGGCCGCACGGAAAGATTTTGCGTATCAGCCGCACGGGTCAAGTCGAGCTCCTCTACGCCACCAAGCAGGAACATGTCCAGGCACTCTTGTGGTCGAATGGCCAACTCTACGCCGCTACTGCCAGGCGAGGCCTTGTGTATCGCTTGGATACCAGAACGAAACACGCCACCGTTCTGTTTGAGTCGCCGCATAATGACGTGCGCGCCCTGTGCGTGGTGGATGAGGTGGTCTTTGCGGGAACAGCAGTGCCCCTGAACAAGATCGCTCCTTCGCCCGCTACCAGTACCAGCGGGGTTTCGAGTATCAAGGAAAACGTGCTTTACGCGATTCAAGCCAATGGCACAGTGCAAGAGGTCTTTCGCGATCGGGCAATGATACTCGCAATAACATCGCTGGACCGGGACCGATTGCTATTGGCTACAGCAAGCCAAGGGCAATTGTTCGAGCTGGATTGGCGGCAGCGCCTTAGCAGCGAGTTGGTGCGTTTGGAGAATCCGCAGGTGACCGCAGTGTGTCGCCGCCGCGATGGCTCTATCGCACTGGGAAGCGGTGAACCGGCGCGCGTGTCGGTGTTGCGCCCCCAGTATGCGGCGCAAGGAACGCTGGTATCTGAAGTGCTCGATGCCAAGCAGGTCAGTCGCTTCTGTCGGGTCTCCTGGGCGGCCACTTTGCCAAAGGGGACGCGGCTAAGCGTGGCCTTGCGAACTGGGAACACCACTGTCCCTGACAGTACCTGGACGCCGTGGTCTGCCGAGATCACTGAGCCTGACCAACTGCTGCCCAGTTTGCCCTCCGGCCGATTTGTCCAATATCGGCTGACCCTGGCCACCGAGACGCCGCAACATTCCCCAGTGCTCCAACGCCTGAGCCTGGGCTATCAGCACGTGAATCTGGCCCCCGAAATTACCTCCCTGGAAGTCCCGGACATCGAAAGCCAGTCTGCGGACACGGCTAAAACTGAAGGGGCGCGGAAATTGCGCTTCAAGTGGAGCGCCAGCGACCCGAACGAAGATACGTTGGTCTTCGACGTTTACTTCCGCAAAGAGGGCTGGCAGCACTGGGTGGAACTGGCACGCGACCTAGAGAAATCAGAGCTGGAATGGGATGCGAGCACCGTGCCCTCTGGGACGTATCGGTTGAAAGTGATAGCCAGCGACCGCAAGGAGAACGCCGAATCGGAATCCCGCCAGACTGAACGAGTCAGCCCTCCATTCATCGTGGACAATCAGCCTCCGCAAGTAACGCTGCGCCTGGACAAATGGGAGGGCGAAACGGCCGTGGTAGAAGTGCAGGCCACTGACAATTTGACCCGCATCAGCCAGGCCAGCTGGTCGCTAGACGGCGGCAAATGGCAAAACTTGTTTCCCACCGACGGCATCTTTGATAGTCGCGCCAAAACTTTTCGCCTGCGCGTCGGGCCCCTCAAACCCGGAACGCACGTGATCGTGGTGCGCGTCAGTGATGCCGTGGGTAATGTGGGAGCTGCCGACCTCGTCTTCGAAAAATAACGTGTCAAGCCAGTTGCCAACTGGCCACTGGTCTTGCGATAATACAATACTTTTCTCGGCAAGGGGCACAAGTGCCGCTGGGATTTGTAGCAGGGCGCATCTGCTGGGACAGAAAGGGCTCTTGCCGGCACCCTTGCCAGAAGCCAAAGTGGGGCGTATAAGGCAGTGGCAGACGCCTTGCAGCGCAGGGCAAAATGCAGCACTGGGCGACAGCCATTCGCCCGTTCTGGGAGAGCAATTCTCCTTATTCAAAACCATACGTGGCATCAGCGTCGGAGCGGTTATCGCTGCTACCGCCCAAGGCCCTGAACGCGAGGCTGCTTGCTGAGCCCAAGCTTCTGCTCCCTGGGACTCGCTGCCAACGCGGTACTCGGGGCGTAGGAATTTTTGGCTTGGACACGGGAGGTAGCGTGACTACCGACAGTCTACTTTTTTAAACCTACACGACGAGGGCGAAGACCATGAAAACTAAACTTTGGCTCCTACTGGGTCGGTGCATACCGAACGCCATCGGCGACGACCGGAACGAACCGACTAGGCCCCTGGCAGTAGCCGGTCAGTCTCCCCATTGCGGTCGCCGTCGCGCTGACGAAGACGAAAAGGAGGAAGAAGACGACTTCGACGACGAAGAGGAGGATGAGTTCGAAGAGGAAGATTTCGAAGATTTCGATGAAGATGAGGATTTCGACGAGGAGGATGAGTTTGAAGAGGAAGAATGGGAGGACGAAGAGGAAGAAGAGGAGGAATGGGACGAAGATTTCGAAGAAGAAGAGGAGGATGAAGAGGAAGACTTTGAAGACTACGAGGAAGAGGATTGGGAAGAAGAAGAGGACGAGGATTAGAGCATTCTAAAGAACATTAGCGTTAGCCACCGGCAGCTTCTAGTGCAGTCCAGAACAGCACCCGACAACGCGCCGCATCACAGACTGTCGGAAGAACAGGCTGGGCTGGCTTTTGCAGGTAGTCGGGATCTATGAGACCAAAGCGCCAAGTTCCAGACAGCCAACGAGACAGGCCGCGGTCGGCTAGTAGCAGGAACTCGACACGCCGACGGGGCTTAGCTTATTGGTTAGGTCGGGCATGGGCCCATTGGACGTACGCGCGGCATGTCGAACCGCACTGGCTGGAAGTGACGCGCTGGCAACTGCCGCTGGCTAATTGGCCCGAGGCTCTGGATGGGCTGCGGATCGCCCACCTTACTGATTTCCACGTGGGGCGACGTGTTCCGTTGTCGCTACTGGTCGAAGCAGTGGATTTGGCGAACGCGCAGAAGCCCCATTTGATCGCCTTGACGGGTGACTTCGTTCACGCAGGGCGGGGCTACGTCGAACAGGTGGCAGAAGTGCTAAGCCGACTTCGAGCACCCCTGGGAGTGGTCGCTGTTTTGGGTAACCATGATTTTGCCAAGCGAACCCGCCTGGGCTGGGCACACTCGGGTTTGCCCTTACGGATCGAGGCGGCATTGCGGCAGCGAGGAGTTCGGGTGCTACGCAATGAGGCGTGGCAGGTAGAGCGCAATGGCGCCGCTTTTTACGTCGTCGGCGTAGATGATCTCTGGAGTGGTCGCTGTGATGTGCAGGCCGCATTTCGGGGCATTCCCGCTCAAGCGCCGTGCCTGCTGCTGGCCCACCACCCTCAAACCATTGAGCGCCTGGCCGGGCATCGTGCTATCCTTACTCTTAGCGGACATACACACGGTGGGCAGGTGAACTGGCCTGGGTTAGGCCCATTGTTTCTAGGCGGGAAAATGCGCCGCTGGGCCACTGGCTTGTTTCATCAACGCAATGGTTGGCTCTACGTGAATCGCGGAGTAGGCTACGGCCTGCGCTTGCGCTACCGGGCCAGGCCAGAGGTTGCGGTGTTTACCCTGCTCAGCAGAAATGAGAACAGATTGGCACATGGCAGGCATTTGTAACGAGTTGCCAGCCGCACGCACACAACTGCCAAGTGTGTTGGAATTACCAAGAACTGACTTGCTCAGTGGCTTGGCGTGCTACCTGCGCCGGCAATATAATCCCATGGGAATCTTGAGGGCAAGGCTCAATTGCTGCCTAACACAAGGAGTAGCGGTCGTAGGAGTCGGCTTGGACCTGTGTAGCGTAGAGGTGCGGAACCATGGCAGAAACACCCTGGCGGCCAAGCGAAGGTTGGGAAGCGATCTCGCGTCCGCCGGCCAATCTCGAAGAAATGGCTCACGAGAGCCAGCTGAAATTTGAACTACGCTTCTATGCGGCGATTCTGCAGCGCTATCCAGATTATGTGGATGTGCTGCGACTTATGAGCCAACTTTTGACGCAGGTCGGTCGTTATCCCGAAGCGCTCGAGGTGGATTTGCGTTTGGTTCGCCTGCGTCCTCAGGATGCCGTCGCTCATTACAACCTCGCTTGTACTTATGCCCGCCTCCATAAGACAGACTCGGCCATCCGTGCCCTCCGCCGGGCCATTGAGTTGGGCTACCGCGATTATCGGTATATCAAGCAAGACCGCGACCTCGATTCGATCCGTGATGATCCGCGATACCGCGAGCTTATGCAGCAACTGGAAAGCGGCAACGTTTAGCGCTGGCCGTTTTTTGGTTCTGTGAACCGATTCTCCGTGGGCGGTTCCAAACGCATCCTTTCGAAAGTGCTCTGCAGAGTGTCGAACACCAAATAACCCAGCAGCATTGCCGCTACGGGCATGATCCCTTCTGGACGCCCTTCCGGATCAAACAGGTGCGGGAAAACTAGCAACAGAGCAGCAAGGGTCAGCACCAGGCCGGCTGGCGGCTTTCCCTCTTTGGCGCAGCGCCACGCCCGGCGTATGGTTCGCCACCAGCCCCAGCACAATAGAATCGTCACTATCCAGATTCCACCCAGCCA
>BEIM01000255.1 GCA_002898995.1 bacterium HR36 | reverse complement strand
CCGCCCTCACTGTTTGCCCCGCCCTAACCGCGTATTGGCTTTCCGCCGTGCGCAGGTTGCTTCGCTTTAGCGTCATGGGGGCGCTGGAGAAAAACTATGCTGGCTGCATCCTCGCACTGGCAGGCATGCTAAGCTAACTCAACAACTCGTGGACGACGCGGCCAGTCGTAAGGAGCAATTGGCGACCAAGCCGGTCATATAGGTGGGCGTCCAGGGGTATACCGAGCACATAATAAATCGTGGCAACAAGATCGGGCGGAGTGATGGGCTTATCCACGGGGTAAGCAGCGAATTTATCCGATTGACCGACAACTTTACCGCCAGCAATCCCGCCGCCAGCTAACAAGATGCTATAGCAATAGGGCCAGTGGTCTCGGCCGGTAGCATCGGTACCGGCGTTCGCGGTGACTTGCCCCAGGCGCGGAGTTCGCCCGAACTCGCCCATGCTGATGACTAGCGTCTTTTCCAAGAGTCCTCGCTGGTGCAAATCTTCCAGCAGCGCCGCCAGGCATTGGTCGAACTGAGGCAGCAGCTTTTCCTTTTGTTCGGCAAAATTACGTTTGTGCGTGTCCCAGTACGGCTCAGGGGAGTTCAGAGCGCCGCCCCAGTAAACGGTCACCATCCGCACGCCCGCTTCAATGAGCCGGCGGGCCAAGAGCAAAGCCTGCCCCCAGCGATGGCGGCCATAGCGTTCGCGCACCGCCGCGGGTTCCTCGTGTACATGAAACGCGCGGCGAGCCTGTGAGGAACCAAGTAGCTCATAAGCCCGCCGATAATACACCTCCATCCGCGCCACGCTCACTGACTCCGCCAGTGTGGCCAAGCGACGGTCGAGCCGTTGCAACAAGTCTTGCCTTGTTGCGAACCGCGACATGTTCATTTCGGTAGGCAGGCTCAGTTCGGGCACGTCAACGTGTTCTTGATTGGGGTTTCCGTGAAATAAGAACGGATCGTAGTGTGGGCCGAGCAAGCCAGCGTTTTGCCCAGGCATGTGCACGTGCCCATCTCCCACGAACGATTCCGAGACTTGTACGAACGCCGGCAAAGCGTTTCGCGAGGGCCGAAACTTGCCCAGCACCGATCCCGGGTTGGGGTAATCCTCCGAACTGGCCTTCAGGCCCACAATGTCGCGATCGGGAACCATGCCGCTCAGCGCATAGTATCCCGCAGGATTGTGATTAGTTACGCGATGGCTCATACAGCGGACAATGGTGTAGAGGTGAGCAAGACGGGCCAGCCGGGGCAGGTGTTCGCAAATGTACACACCAGGAACGCTCGTGTGCGTGGGGCGAAACTCACCGCGAATATTTTCGGGAGCCGCTGGCTTCATATCGAACGTGTCGAGTTGGCTTTGGCCGCCCTGCAAAAACAGCAAGATGCACGCCTCGGCACGATGCAGGGTTGTCACCCTGCGCTCTTGCGTCCACAATACATCTGCCAGTGACAGTGCATTGCCAATCGCCCCGATGCGCAAAAATTCACGCCGCGTTATTCCGTCACAGAGCCTTGCAGTTCCTGTGCACAACCCGATCATCCCAGCCCCCATTACTTGCGGCAGACGGCGTTGACGCTGTTTGATTTACATTAGGCAAATCCCCGCGGTAAATCAAGCGGGGTAACCAGCAAAGCCAACTACTGCGTCGTGGTATAGTCGTATGTGGTAGGCAGCGTACCGGGATCTATTTGCGCTCTTCCCTGATCACCGCAGGAAAGGAGCACGGTGCATAGGCTCCTTAGTGCGTTCAGGGGCAGCTCTGCGGCGTTTGCGCAGCACACTTTGATTGGCAATGGCTAAGCAGGGTTGACGCTCACTCTGCGTTTGCCTTGCACCTTAGTTTGTGCCCTGAAAGCAACTGGTTGCATGGGTAACCCTAACGTGGCATACAAATGCTGGCTAACAGCGACGCAATACGAACACGACGTCGGTCAGATCGTCATCCAGTGCTCGCGGATGGTGCGGGTCGTACCAAAAATCGTAAATCCCAGCGATTTGCCAAGCAGGCACCTGCCGCAACAAGCGGAGAAATTGCTGCCGCGTATAAATCCGCAAGGCGAACTGGGATTCAATTCGAAAATGTTTTTTCGGCCCGCGCACGCTCAGAACGACACGGAGCCATTCCCAGCGCCTGCGGCGATCCATTCTTAGCACCTGAAGCCGCGCGTGTAACTTCAGGCGCCCCCATCGCACGGACCAGCGCTCCTCGTCATCCTCGGCCACGTCCAGCGGTAACAAATGCAACCCGAGAATATACAAGCCCCCTGGTCGCACCGCACGCGCCACTGACCGTAAATGCTGCCGCGCTGCCTGCTCGCTGAGCAAATGGCGAAAGGTATTGAACGTGCATACGGCCAAATCCACCCGTTCGGGCAGAGTGAAATCCGCCAGGTCGGCTTCGATAACGCCGCATGCTAACTTTCTCCTGCGGGCACGTTGACGAAGCCACTCCAGCGCTTGCAGATTGTTGTCAATGCCGTAGCATTTGTAACCGTGTCTGGCTAAGGCTAGTAAAAGTCGGCCACCACCACAACCAAGTTCCAGCACTTTCTCTACCGGGATCAGCGCAAAGTGGCGGGCCGCCCATTGAATAAAACGCACTTCCCGAGCTGTTTCCTGGCGAAAGAAGCATTCATAGTATTGCGGAAAACTGTACCATTCGGCGCGGTGGTTTTCCTGCATAGTGGGCTAGTTGGCACTAAACTGAGGCGGGAATGGCCGCGCTTCATGGGGCATGGGAAGCAATTCTGGTTTCTGAAGGTTGCACAAAATGCGAAGTAATGCCTGCGCCCGTTCCGCGACATCGAACGCCTCCAGCAAATGCTGCTTGACCCGTAACTCCAAGGGCAGGGCAAAAGCCAAAATGTCGCAAATCACTCCCAGCGGCATCGGCAATTCGTGCATCGTCTGCAGGGTCTCACTCAGCGGATGTTCCTGCGGCAGCCGGGCGCTTACTTGCCGCAAGATTTCCCGCTTCAACGTTTCATCCACATTCAGTTCGAGGTCGGGCATCGGCCAGCCGTGCGCCTGCCGATAAAGCGTCGCCGCCGCAATCTCATTCTCAATGCGAAACCGACACAGCCCCTGCAACAGCAAATTAAATCGCCCATTGGCCAGACGTTCATGCCAACGGATTCGGCCGATACAGGCCACATCGTAGATTGCAGGTTTGCCCCAATAGTGTGGCTCCCAGCCCGGCTTGAGCAAAACCAGGGCAACCAAGTGGTCGTCGGCCAGGGCGTCCTCAACCATCTCAATGTAGCGCCGCTCGAAAATGTGCAGCGGCTGAATGGCGTGCGGAAACAGCACGACATTCGGCAACGGAAATAGCCGCACCATGCCACTGAATTGCTCCGGCAACCCTTCCTGGCTCATCACGGCAACCCTCGCTTATTCTCGTCACCAGCCATTATAGAAAAAAGAGCGTGGGCTGACCGACTCCTTCTTGGCGCGCCAGACACTGCGAGCTTCCCGAAGTCGCTCAGAAAGACAGCGGAAATAGCCGCTGGCAAGTAAATTTTCTTATTCCAGCTTCTGCGCCGCTTGCTCTTTTGGTTCACCGTTCGCCCAACCAGGCTGGCCGGTATATGTCGCTATAGACCCAGGCGAACAAAAAGTCCCTCGGCCTCGGCGATGCTGGACCTGAGCAGACGCATTTGCTCTCCTAAGAGGAAGGGTTCGTCATCAAGTTGACGGGAGATGGGTACCGGACATTGCCAGGTGCGAGGGTAGGACATGCTGAAAACAAGTAGGCCAACGTTCTTGGGGCAGGTGGTTTTGCCGCTATCACCGCACTGCTCGCCGACGGGTAGTGCTTCGGGTCGAGCGGAACAACTAGCGCTGTGCTCTTCTGTCCCATTACGCGCCACTATTAGTAACGCTAATACTTCGATATTCCGGTTGCGCCACTTGTTTTTTTTTTTTGCGGCCTAGCATGGCGGCAGACGTGAGCCGGTGTGAAAAAAGCCAGGGCGGTCCTGGCGCGCCGGCCAGCGCAGCCCGCCCCAAATGTCGCATCGGACAAGCGCAACACTTCCGCGTCGAATGCAATTGGGGCAAAATTAGGAGGCTCTGATCATGAAGCACGGCAACCTGTTACTGTTCGCAATCGGGCTCGCACTGGCTTTCGCTCTGCTGAGCGTCTTCAGCTCGGCAAGCTCACAGGAGCAAGGGCAGGAAAAAGCTAAACCTAAGCCCGGCACAGTTGTGGACAAAGACAAAGCTAAAGCTGACGTTAAGCCTAAGCCCAAACCCACCCCAATTCCCCGACCTGACCTTGGGAAAGCGAAACCTGACAGCACCACGCCGCCGCCGAAGCTCTCGCCTGAAGAGATAAGAAAAGCCGAAGCTATCGAAAACGAACTGCTCAAGGCATTGCCGCCCGCACCGCAAGACCCAGAATTGAGGAGAGTTATTTTAGATGGTGATGAGGCTGTCACGTTGAAGAAGCTCGTGCCGGTCCCCATTCCTCATATCCCCAAACCATGCGTGATTACCGCGGGCGACGTGGACAACTTCAGCTACAATCCGAAAACCGACACCGTAACGCCTTGTTGCCTCGGGCCTGGAGCGAAGATTCGCAACTTCGATGAACCTGGTGTGAACAAACTTTTCGCTCATCAGGTACGCATACCGTGTTGCAAGATACTGGCCATTAGATGTGAAGTGCGAATTCGTAACGAAGGCGAGCTGTCTTACAACGATGGGCTCTACATAAGTTTACCCGGCAAACCATGCCAAACCGTGTGGTCGAGCAGCATCAGTGGGATGAACAAAGCATGGCCTGGAGCATACCATCAGGTATTCACCCTGACCTGGTGGCTCCCGCCGGCCGCCGTACAACAGATCAATCGGTATATATTCGAGGCGCCTGGCTGCGAGTGTTTCTTGTGCCTAACGAGTCAGGATGATCACGCTGTGGATTATTGGCGACTTTATGTTTATTGCTGCGAATGTCCGACTGCCAGGCCACCACTTGGCGCCGCGGGAACGCCTGAAGGTTCAGTAACTAAGTGAGCTTGCCCTCATTCGTTGGCTTGTGCCGGCCTTCGCTAGGCCACCTGTTTACGGAATACGTGTATGCAGGCGCTGGCGGGGCGTATACCGAGCCGCTGGCTTCACGAGCGCAGGGACGTGCTGCGAAATGAACGACCTGATCCGCTGGTCGAGTCACGAGCATCGCCTTGGCATCGCCGTCGCCGCAGAATTCCCTTGCGCGGTCATAGACCTTCGATCAAACGATGATCGCCCCGTTCGACGAATGGAGGCGGGCAGGGTATCGGCCAGCTAACACCCTGGGCCGCCAATTGAATGGCAAAGCCGCGAGATTTGCTCAGGCGAGAGCGGAAGGCCTATCGTTCCAGCACTCTCGCCGGATGACAAATGTGCTGTCCATTCGTTCTATCTTGCCGCGGGTGCACGTTGACCTAGCGCTCCAGCTCACGACTTCGGCACTCACTGTACCAATTACTATTCCGCGTCAAGGGCCGATGAGAGCAAGCCCAGGCGAGCATAGATTTTTCGCACCGTGTCTTGCAGGCGTTGACGGCAGCCTTCGATTGTCGCACTCTGCACGAGCACGGTCAGCAGCGGTGCGCGGGCAGGAATGATTGTGCCGGCAACGGGCACGTCCGCCAG
>BEIM01000254.1 GCA_002898995.1 bacterium HR36 | reverse complement strand
CGTGTGCCCTTGGATTGGCCACACCCGTAGCACTGGTGGTCGCCACGGGACGAGGCGCGGAGTTGGGGATTTTGTTCCGCGAGGGGGTAGTCCTAGAACGGGCTGCGCACGTGCGAGTGGTGCTTTTCGATAAGACGGGAACACTCACCGAGGGTCGGCCGGAAGTGAAACACGCGCTGGCGCTCGAGCCGCATGTGGCCGTGGACGACGTCGTGCGTTTGGCAGCCAGTGTTGAGCAAAACTCGGAGCATCATCTTGCGCAGGCGGTTGCCCAGTATGCACGGACTCAGGGAATCACGCCGCTCCCTGCCGACCATTTCCGCGCTTACCCTGGCCTGGGAGTTGAGGCAGTGGTGGAAGGTCGGCTGGTGATGGTCGGCAACCGCGACCTGCTCAGTCACATGGGAATAGCCCTGCCACGACTCGCCGAACTGCGGGCAGAGGAACTAGCTGTCAAGGGGATGACGCCGGTGTTCCTCAGCATGGCGCCCTGGCCTGGCGGACGACCTGGGGCTGCCGAGCACGCTGGCCGCAGCCCTGCCGAAGAAAGAGAGCGGCCTCGTGGCAGTCAATTCCGTGTGCTTGGCATCCTGGCCATCGCGGATCGGCTGCGGGAGCGTTCCGGGGCGGCTGTGGATCAACTGCGTGATCTCGGCGTGGAGCCTTACATGGTAACAGGCGATCATGCTCATGTGGCCGAGGCAGTCGCGGCCCAACTCGGGATTCGCCATGTCTTTGCTCAGGTCAAGCCAGACGAAAAGGCGCGGATTGTGGCGGACTTGCAGAAAGAAGGGCAGGTGGTGGCGTTTGTCGGCGATGGGATCAACGACGCGCCCGCATTGGCACAAGCTGATGTCGGCATCGCCTTCGGTGGTGGCACCGATGTAGCCATCGAAGCGGGACATGTCGTCATTCTCCACGATGAGCCGCTCGCCGTTCCCGTCACTCTGCGCCTGGCCCGACGGACTCTGCGAATCATTTACGGTAACCTGTTCTGGGCGTTCTTTTATAACGTAGTAGCGATTCCACTGGCGGCCCTGCGCTGGTTGCATCCGCTGATTGCGGCAGCGGCTATGTCCTTTAGTAGCCTCTCGGTCGTACTCAACAGTTTACGGCTGCGGCGCTTCTCCCCGTTTGGCTTATAAGTTTTCAACGGTTTCAGGCGGCACGGCACCAAGTCCTGGCCCGCTGATTTCTCCTGTGTACATGTAGCCATCCGTGATGCGGAATATCCCGGGAAAGCGTGCCTCCCAGGGGCGATTGGCTTGCGGCATGTATTGCCGGGCGTTCGCCTCGATGGCTGCCACCGGAGGGACGTGCGCGGCCAAACCTGCTGAGTGAATCAAAGAGGCTCCCGGGCAAGTCAGGTCCTGGACACAAACGAACATACCCAGTTTCTGCGCCGCCGCCGCCAAGAACACCGATTGCGTCTGCCCTTTGCACGCTTTTAGCGCTACCCCCGTATAGCCCAGGTCGCGGGCCACGTACAGGCTTTCCAGGTCGGTAAGCGCTTCATCGGCCACGATCGGTTTGAGTTGGGAGGCAGCACGCAAGTCCACCCGACCAGGACCTTTCAAATCCCGGGGCGTCGGCTGTTCGATGTATTGCACTCTTGGCCAGGCGCGGGGAGCGCGCCTCTGCAAACGCTGCAAAAACTCCAGCAAGTAGTCCACGCTGCCGCAGCGCTCATTGAAATCCAACGAATACCACCAAGCGTTTATTCCCCGCTGGGTTTGCACGCGCTCGGCCACACGATCCACCCCAACCACGCGCTCCACATCCCAGGTGAGATCATCCCCATTCAGTTTAATTTTCAGGTGGGTCAGCCCATTGAACGTTATCCATTCCCCCAGGGTCTCCGGCAAACCATCTCCGACCGCTTGCACCACGTCATCAGGTTCCAGCGGATCGAGTGCACCTACCAAGTGATACAAAGGTAACCTCGGCTTCGGCTCGCGTTGCAGATAGTGCTCCAGCGTTTCCCCGCAAAACTCCTGGCCCAACCAGCGCGACAAGTCCCCGGGCAAACAATCAGGGCCATAGCAATGGTACACTGGTCGTCCTAAGACCTTGCCATACGCATCGTGAATGGCGGCATCGAAGGCACTGCCCACCACCAGGGTCGCTAGTTTCGGAATCGGCTCGGACAATTGCAGTTGCCTCTGCACTTCGCCTGTCAGCTGCAGGAACCGCGCCTCCAGCCATAACCCGAGCTCGAGCGGGTGGCCAAACTCTTCGAGTGCAGGCACAGCTTGGGTGAAACGTTCCGCGAGTTGCTGCATGGTCCCCAGCGTTTGCTCATACGAAAGCTGCCGCGACGGAAACGCCCACACATTACCCAGCGGCATGGAACCAAACCCGAGCATGCGGCGACCTGCCCGATCCCGCACGCGTACACGCACGTTCAGAATCGTGGCGCGGTCGAATGCCATGCCCCCGAATTTGATCGGCGTACGGTAGCGAAACGTTTCATATTCCAGCGCTACGTGTTCCACACGAATCTGCGGGTATTCCATGCTTGAGCCTCTGTGCTCCGGGGGCCACTGCACTCGTGCCCATCCCTGCGATAGGATTCCCGATCGCCTACGGACCGACAGCAAGAGTAATGCAGCCACCCTCACCTGTCACCCAGGTGGCCAGATTCTGCTCGTGCCGTGCCTGGAATAAAAATGTTGCTCGGCTTCCCAGTGCAGTATATATAGTAGACGCCCGATACGTTTTCCTTATGCACTGAACCGCCAGGCCAACATACAATGACCGTCGGTCGCTGTGCCCCCTTCTTGGCTGGTGCTGCATCAGTCAGGGCAGCTGGCAAGAGGCTGACTAACAGTTCCACGGAGGGCCTCGCCTTGCGGGACCTGCTCATACCGACGCCGGCTGGGTGGTATTGTCCAATCGGCGATTTCTATATAGATCCGCGGCAGGGCGTAAACCGGGCTATCATCACCCACGCCCATAGCGATCATGCCCGGCGTGGCTGCCGCCATTATCTCGCGGCGAAGGCCAGCAAAACTTTGTTGCAGCAGCGTCTAGGCCGGCGTGCAGCTATCGAAACCCTCCGTTATGGTGAACCGCTTTGCCTCAATGGCGTTCGCATCTCCTTACATCCTGCAGGGCACATCCTCGGTTCGGCCCAGGTCCGTCTGGAGTATGGCGGCGAAGTGTGGGTGGTCAGCGGTGATTATAAATTGCAGCCTGATCCGACTTGCGAACCTTTCGAGCCTTTGCGCTGCGACGTGTTTCTCACGGAGTGCACCTTCGGCCTTCCCTGCTATTGTTGGCCGCCTCCCGATCAGGAAATGCGCCGCCTCGAAAGCTGGTGGCAAGACAACCAGAGCCAGGGTGTAACCTCTATCGTGCTGGCATACAGTATTGGTAAAGCGCAACGCATTCTGGCCAGCCTCCGCCCCGAGCTCGGACCCATTGTCGTGCATCCAACGATTGCGCAACATCTCGAAGCCTATCGGGCGGCTGGAGTGGCCTTACCAACCGTGCGGCGCACGGATGATCCAATGGCTCTGTTGCAAAAGGGGCGGTGTTTGATCATCGCTCCGCCGGCCGCGCGTCGCAGCCACTGGTGGTGGCCATTTCGCCCCTGCGCCTGGAGTTGGGCCTCCGGCTGGGTATTGCGCGTGCCGCAATACCGCCTGTATGGGCAAGCCGCCAATCATCATACGCCAGCTTGTGATGTCGGCTTCGTTCTTTCCGATCACGCCGATTGGCCGGGCTTACAACGCGCCGTCGAGATGACCGGGGCACGCACCGTGTGGGTCACTCATGGCTACACAGCTGCCTTCGCTGCCTGGCTCCGTAAATCCGGACGCACTACACTAGTATTGGAATAATGCATTTTCCCCTAATCCTATTTGCGCCATTCCTCGCTGACCTTGCCCTAACGCTATGCATTTCGCGGATACTTTGATAGACGCTATATGGCGCTGTCGCACACCCTTATGCCTGGGCTTAGATCCCCGTTGGGACCTATTGCCTGCTCAAATTCGTCGCCGTTACCCGCAAACGGAAGTCGGTCGGGCGCGAGCTTATGAAGAGTTTTGCCTTCGTGTTCTCGGTTTAGCAGAAGGACATGTCGCTATCGTCAAACCGCAGCTGGCGTTTTTTGAGGCGTGCGGGCCCAAAGGGATGACTGTGCTTCGGCAAGTCGTGGGCGCTGCCCATCGGCGCAATTTTCTAGTAGTGCTCGACGCTAAGCGCGGTGATATTGCCAGCACTGCAGAGGCGTACGCGGACGCTCTATACAACGTTTACCAAG
Source organism: bacterium HR36 (assembly GCA_002898995.1). Lineage (GTDB taxonomy): Bacteria > Planctomycetota > Planctomycetia > Gemmatales > HRBIN36 > HRBIN36. The sequence continues at coordinate 1,404 of BEIM01000254.1, read as the reverse complement.
CAGATGCCATCACCGTCCATCCCTATTTAGGACGCGATTCCTTAGAGCCATTTATTGATTATGCCCGCAAGACAGGGCGCGGCGTATTTATTTTAGTGCGCACGAGCAATCCCGGCAGTAACGATTATCAAAACCTTGATTGCGGAAGTGCTAAGCTCTATGAGCATATCGCCAGACACGTGCAAGGCTGGGCACAAGAAACCGCTGGCCGATCCGGGTTTGGCCTTGTGGGCGCCGTGGTGGGGGCAACACAAGCGCCAGTCCTGGCCACGCTGCGCCAGCATATGCCCAGCGCACTCTTTCTGCTCCCGGGTTACGGCGCTCAAGGGGCCAAAGCAGCGTCGTTGGCGCCCGCGTTTACTGGGCAAGGCAAGGGAGCCATAGTCAATGCCGCACGCTCTATCCTATATGCACCCCCACCCGAAGCCGAGGACTGGGAAGCACATGTCTTCCAAGCATTACTTCAAGCCAAGACCGAATTGGCCGCTGTCGCGGGATTCTAATCACGCAACTACTAAATCGCCTTAGCCTCTGTCATTACCTCCCGGCTTGACCGGCGAATCTTCCTAAGGGGTTGCCTCCGGACGAGAAATAAAGGATTATCAAAGCGACACGGGATGCGCTTTGCTAGAGGAAGCAAATACCATGCCGGGCTTAGATAATAACAAGCAAGCGGTGTTCTCGCAGTCGTGGTCTTATTCGCATTGCAATATATGGAAGTTCTTGCGGCTGATGGGGATAGGCGTTCTCAGCGTCGGTCTCCTAAGTGTACTAAGCGTTTTCCGAATTTCTCCAGGGGCGGTGCCGGAAAAACCTTCCGCAATTCTTTATGTGGGGTTAGCGGCACGGAATATAACGCCGGATCCGAAGAACACTGTGGTGTGGCTGGCGGGGTTTGGTCGGGGTCGTCGTGCCACGGGGATTCACGATTCCTTGTATGCACGGGCCCTGGTTCTGCGCCACGGTCAGCAGAAAATTGCCCTGGTGTCGGTGGATCTCATTGGTTTGTTCTATCCTGAGGTCAAGGCAATTCGCCAACACCTGCTCGACTATACCTATATATTGGTTTCCAGTACACATAATCACGAGGGGCCTGACACGCTCTGACTGTGGGGGCCGAATCTCTTCACCACCGGGATGGATAAGCAGTACGTGCACTATCTGCGGCAGCAAGTCATCCAAGCAATCCGCGACGCCGAGAAACACCTGCAGCCGTGCACAGCTAAATATGGTTTGATTCACGCGCCCGAGTTGCTACATGACAGTCGGCTGCCTTTAGTGAAACACGATGAATTAGTCACGCTCGAGTTTCTGCGCGTGCACCCTCCCGCGCAGCGACTGGGAATATTAGTCCAATGGAATTGCCATCCCGAAACGTTAGGAAGGAGTAACACTTTGCTGAGC
>BEIM01000253.1 GCA_002898995.1 bacterium HR36 | reverse complement strand
GGTAAGGAAGACTTGATCTGGTGTGGTTAAGAGTATTGGAGTTGAGAATAATTTTGCAGCATTCTGTTTTATCTCAATATCGACCATACCATATTTACCAATTGGGAAGTCCATCTGCAAGTGCGCGCTGCCGCAGAGGAATTGCGGCGTTTGGGATACTTAGCATTCGCTGCGTATGTCAGCGATCCCTGCGATGGTCGTACCCAGGGGACACCGGGCATGATGGACAGTTTGCCGTATCGCAATGATGCGGCGATGGTGCTGCGGCGTCTCATCCGTTCGTTACCTACACGGCGGGGAGTACTGGGCGTGGCCACCTGTGATAAGGGCTTGCCTGCGATGATGATGGCGTTGGCGGCGATGCAGGATTTGCCCACGGTGATCGTGCCGGGTGGAGTAACCTTGCCGCCGCAGCACGGCGAAGACGCGGGCAAAGTGCAAACCATCGGGGTGCGGTTTGTGCATGGCGAAATTACTCTCGAACAGGCTGCAGAAGTCGCTTGTCGCGCCTGTGCCACTCCTGGTGGCGGCTGTCAATTTCTCGGGACGGCCGCAACGTCGCAGGTGGTGGCGGAAGCACTGGGCTGGACGTTACCCCATGCAGCACTCGCGCCCTCAGGGCAGCCCGTGTGGCTCGACCTGGCTCGCCGTTCGGCCCGCGCCCTAGTGCAACTGGAGACCAGTGGCCTGACCACTAAACGTATCCTTACGCCTGGGGCGCTCCGCAATGCCCTGGCAGTGCACGCGGCGTTTGGCGGTTCGACCAATTTGCTCATCCATCTTCCTGCCATCGCCTACTCTGCGGGTCTGGATAGGCCGACTATCGAAGACTGGATTGCCGTGAATCGGCGTGTGCCGCGCCTGGTGGACGCCTTGCCCAATGGCCCAGTCGGATATCCCACCGTCCGCGTGTTTCTGGCGGGAGGTGTGCCCGAAGTCATGTGGCATCTGCGGGAGTTGGGCTTACTTGACGAAAGCGCGCTGACGGTCTCAGGCCAGCCGCTCGGCCGCATTCTCGACTGGTGGCAAAAGAGTGAACGCCGCAAACGGTTCCGTGCGTTACTCTATGAACGTGATGGCGTTGATCCCGACGAGGTGATTTATTCACCGCCGCGCGCACAGCAGCGTGGACTGAGCAGCACAGTGGTTTTCCCGCGTGGCAATTTGGCACCCGAAGGGGCGGTGATTAAAAGCACGGCCATTGACCCAAGCGTGGTGGACGCGGATAACGTTTACCGCAAGGTCGGCCCAGCGCGCGTGTTTTTGCGAGAAAAAGACGCGGTGGCAGCCATCAAGGGACAAGGGGAACGGGACATTCGGCCCGGAGACGTGTTGGTACTGATTGGCCGCGGACCTTTGGGGGCAGGGATGGAAGAAATTTACCAGGTGACCTCGGCCTTGCGGCATTTACCCTGGGGCAAACATGTCGCCGTCCTCACCGACGCCCGGTTTTCCGGCGTAAGCACCGGTGCCTGCATCGGACACATTTCCCCGGAAGCCTTGGCCGGTGGTCCAATCGGCAAGGTTCGCGACGGCGACATGATTCAGATTGTCGTTGATCGTCAGCGATTGGAAGGCCGCGTGGACCTGGTCGGCGAACAAGGTGAGGTGCAGGGGGTGGAAGCAGGTAGCCGCATCCTGGAGAATCGGCCACCTCGCACGGATTTGGCTCCCGATCCCGATCTCCCCGAAGACACGCGACTGTGGGCGTTGTTGCAGCAGATCAGTGGCGGTGTCTGGCAGGGCTGCGTTTACGATGTCGCGCGCATCGCTCAGGCACTGCGCGGTCAACACTAGCCTATCATGCTAGCCCTCTCTGCTTCCGCGAGTCCGCACCCAAGCGTTCAGGCCTGGTCGTGCGTCATAATAAGGGACGATACCTGCAAACTTTCCCGCCTAGACGGAGCAAGCCAGATGAGAGCAATTGGGCCATATTTGACCTGCGCTGTTGGGGTGCTTAGCCTGCTCGCGGTGCATCTGACCACCAGCCGGTCGCAATCCCCCGGCAAATCTTCGACTCCGGCGCCCATGACCACTGGCCAGCAGTCCGAGGCTGCAACCGTGCTGGCAAAACAAGCCCAGCGGATTCTCGAGAGTTATTGCCATACCTGCCACGGTCAAAACGGTGCAGCCGAGGGCGGGTTCAATTACGCCACCGATCTCCAGCGCCTCATTCAGCGGCGCAAAGTGATTCCTGGCCGAGCCGAGGAGTCGCCTTTGTTTCGCCGAGTAGCCAGCGGCAAAATGCCTCCCCCCGACGTGAGTCGGCGCCCCACCGCTGAGGAAATCGCCTTCCTGCGCCGCTGGATCGAAGCCGGGGCGCCACTCATCGCTTCACCGCTACCGCGAGCTTTTGTCTCCGAAACAGATGTGTTTGCCGCTCTTGTGGCCGACCTCGAAAAACATCCGCCGCGCAGCCGCAGATTCCTGCGCTACTTCACTCTGCATACGCTCTATAACGCCGGTTGGAGCGAGGACGAATTGCAAACCTACCGCCTCGCGGTAAGTAAGTTGCTCAACAGTCTGTCCTGGCATCCTGAAATCACCCGGCCGCAGGCGGTGGATGAACGCCAGTTGATCTTGCGCATCGACCTCCGCGACTTTTTCTGGGATGCTACGTCGTGGAATCGCCTGCTGGCTGAATATCCGTTCGCGCTCCAGCTGGACAGTGTGGCAGCCCGTATTGTCGCAGTACAGACGGCAAGTCGGCTTCCAGTCGTGCGCGCCGATTGGTTCTTGGCCACGGCCTCCCGCGCCCCGCTTTATTACGAATTGCTTCAGCTCCCCGCCACTGCACAGGAACTCGAACGGCAGCTCCGCATTGACACACTTTTGAACATCCAGCAAGAACGCGTTGCTCGTGCCGGTTTCAATAATTCCGGCATTGCCCGGAACAATCGCTTGATCGAACGCCATTATGCTGCCCACGGCGCTTACTGGCGCACGTATGATTTCGAGGAAGTTCCCGCCTCATTGGTAGAACGCACCCATTTGGTTCCCGACCGCCGGAATCTCTTCGCATATCCTTTGGGCCCAGGCAACCTCGAAAACAACTTTCTGCACGCGGGCGGTGAACTCATTTTCAATCTGCCCAATGGTTTGCAGGGCTTCATGCTGGTGAACGCCCGCAACGAACGCATTAATAAAGGCCCGATCAATCTCGTGAGCGACCCCAAACGGCCTGACCGTGCGGTCGAATGCGCTGTTTCCTGCTTCGGCTGTCATTACACCGGCATTTTGCCCAAAGCGGATCAGATTCGCGCTTTTGTCGAGCAGAACCAGCGCCATTTCCGCCGGCAAGATGTAGAGATCGTTCGCGCTTTGTACGTGCCCGAGCCTGTAATGCGCCAGCTCATGGAAAAGGACATGGCTCGGTTTCGCCAGGCGGTTGAAAAAACTGGCGGTCGCATTACCGCCTCCGAACCGATTCTCCTGGCCACCTTACGTTTCGAGGCAAATCAGGATTTGCCTGCGGTGGCTGCGGAAGTGGGCTTGCCAGCGGATGTCTTCCAGAAACAACTGCGAGAACTGGCTTCCCGAGCCGCCGGCGATCCCACAGCGGAAGCCATCAGTCGCAATTTCGGACCGCTGCTGTTACCGGACGGCAGCGTTAGCCGCCCTGTCATCGTCCAAGCTTTCGGCGATCTCGTGCGGAAGCTACGCGGCCTGGCACCGCTGAACACGCAGAGCATCGTCAACACACTCCCCGACAATACCGGCGAACTGGATCCGCTCCAGGACCTCTCTGCCACAGTGCACGCAGTGGCCTTTGCCCCCAATCTGCGTTGGGCGCTACTCGCAGGTGCGGATAAGACCCTGCGCCTCTTCGACATCGAACAATTCCGCGAAATTCGCCGTCTTATCGGGCACACCACTTCCGTTTGGGCAGTAGCCATCTCCCCAGATCAACGCTGGGCCGCCTCCGGCAGCGCCGACGGCACCGTACTCGTCTGGAATCTCCGCGATTTCTCTCAAGAAAAACTCTTGCAGGGCCACACCGGCCTGGTGTCCGCTCTAGCTTGGTCGCCCCATCACCACAGAATCATTTCCGCAGCTTGGGATGGCTCCGTCATGGTATGGGACGCCTCCGAGGGAAAGGAGTTGGCTCGCTGGATGGTTGGCGGTTACCCCACAGCCTTGGCCCTGTTCCCAAACCACGAGGAACTCGCCATCGCTGTCGGCACGGAGTGTCGGCTTCTTGACCTAGCCAGCGGTCAGGTCAAACGTACTCTTGCTCGGCACCGCGCTCCGATTACCGCCATTAGCATCGCGGCCAATGGTCAGTGGTTCGCCAGTGCGGCTGAAGATGGCACCATTTACATCGGGTCCCGCGATCGCGACAAACCCACCTGCATACTTCCGCCGTCTCCTACACCCATCGCCACGCCCTGGCAAAGCCTTGCCTGGTCACCAGGCAATTCTCTTCTGGCCGCCGGCGCTAGCGATGGCCGCTTCGCTGTCTGGCACTGGGACGGAAAACACGCAAAGCTCATCGCCTCCCGGCAACCGCATAGCACCGCCGTGGTGGCGCTCGCCTGGCATCTACCTGGTACCGTGGGCGATTCCCAACCCTCGACTATTATTTCCCTGGATCGTGGCGGGCAGGCCAAACTGACCCGTCTACCTCAAACCTCGCCTCCCTAATTGCCAGGAGCGGACACATGGCCATCGTCAAGAACGTCCACCGCGACGGCAAACCGTTCCCCATGGGCAACACCGACTCACGCGTTGTAATCCATACCCAGGATGGTGCCCGGCACGTTACTTTCAATTACGTTCGCTTCGCGCCCTACGCCGAGTTTCCGCAGCACGTTCACGACCATTCCGAAGATGTCTTTTTCGTCCTGGAGGGCAGCGGCTGGCTCAAGCAAGGCGACAAGCTCACGCCGATCGGCCCAGGCGACGTTGTCTTTGTTCCCGCCGGCGAACAGCACGGCACGGTCGCCGGCCCTGAAGGCATGGTCGTTATCAGTTGTCAAGGTCCGCCCGATCCCAAACTTTACACCGGCGAACGCGACCCTACACGCCGCAAACATTAAAGCGCTCTTCGTTCGAATCTACCGCGTTTGCTAGGCGCGCCACTCGGGCGCCCAGAAAAAGAGCCAACAATTGCATGTCTGCCCGACACCCCTCCCTGCGGTTGGTTTGGCGTAACTCGGGTACACCTCAGCACAGGCAGCCTTCAGCCAGGCGCTAGACAAGCCAGCGCTGCCTCCACCCACATCTGCCCCGCGCTAGGTAGGCATCAACGACAAGAGCCGTTGGTTGTTGATTGGCTACTTGGTAAGCTGGTTAATCAGCGTGGGTAGGCATCAACGATGAGGGCCGATGGCGTCAGACTGCTTTGCGACGCTCCGAAAAACTTACCCGAACCCCTTACCTGTTCTTCGCTGCACTCTGTGGCTCTGTGGTGAGCGGAGAAACCGCCGTTACCCACAGGGGTGCTGCGAGCCGACCGCCAGCGAAAAAATTTTTGCATTTTCCTCTTGACGCAGCTCGGCCGATTTTGCTATGCTCCAGCCTGAACGGCGTCGCGGGGCGCTAGCAACTGGTGGCTTTCCCAACAACTGGAAGACCGTTCCATGCCCAGCCTGACCGTCAGCCTGCCCAGTTTGACCGAGTTGCACGAGGGCGAATACGTCTACCTCTACCCCGACGTTAACCACACGCCCCAGTGT
>BEIM01000252.1 GCA_002898995.1 bacterium HR36 | reverse complement strand
CCTGACCACTGGGAACGCGGCAGTGCCGAGCTTTCGCGGGAATGAGCGGCGGGCATAGGTGACTACCGATGTAAGCGAGCAGAAAGCTGGCCATTACCATTCTAGGTCGAGCCGAGCCACGAAGAGTTGATCGCGGTCACCGCGCTGATAAAAGTCCTCCAGGAGGACACGGACATCGGGTTGCGCGCGGAGTTCCCAAACTTTATTGGGTACCAGCAACTGGATACGGATATTCTGACCAAAATCTACCAGTTCCGTGTTGAGCCAGATGCTAAGCCGGCGGAGGTTGGCGCTGGTGCGTACCTGAATGCGGTTGCCTTCGGTAATGCGAGCGGCGACGCGGTGATTGCCGGGGGGATTGGAAAAACTCAGCCAGTAGAAACGATCCTCTTCAGGGCGAACACCGACGAAATCCCGATTGCCTAGGTCGCCGAGTACTTGTGGCCGGCCTAGCTCCCAGGGTGTAGCGGAACGGCGCTTGCGACCCATCCAGAAAAAAATGTCGGGAATTTCCCCGGCGAAGAATTCCCGACCCCGGCCGTCATATTCGACGTACAGGCTAGGAAAACCCGCCTGAACCCAATTACGGAATAGCGCCCGCCAATAGGCTGGCCCTTCATTGGCAGGCGGATTGCCATCACGCTTCGGGCCGTCCATCTCCCCTTCCACGATATAGAAAGGCAAGTACTGAGCGTTGGTCCAGTAAGCGTTCTGATGAGGGCCAGGCCTACCGCACATCACCACGACCCCTGCGAAGAGATCGGGATGGGACATTCCCAGGTCGAACGCCAGGGAACCGCCTTCACCCAGCCCGAAAACAAAAACACGCGAGACATCTACGGCATAACGCCGACGCAGATCGCGCAGCACTTCCAGAACGGGTTGTTGCTCGGCAGCGGAGTAGCGGTAAGTGCTCTGGATTGCCCCAGCCCAGGGAACTACCGCAAGAAGATAGCCGTGTTCGGCCGCTGGTTTTATCCACGGTTCCGCAGCGACTCGTTCATCCTGGCCCGCATCCGGCAGCACTAGCAACACCGCATACCGCCGATAAGGATGGTACTCTGGAGGCACCTTCACCAGATACTTTTGCCTACTCGGCGAGAGGGTGGTTTGGGTAACTAGGTCGGCTGGCGGTGAATAAACGGCCCGCGGCGGCGGCAAATAACGCAACAGTTGCACAATCAGGTCCACATCCTGCGAGCGTGTGTTCCGCAAGTTTTCCATAAGCTCCAGGCGTTCACGGGGATGATCGTGCAGGAGGATCTGCTGGACGATTTCGCGTTCACGCCACAGCTGTCGAGCAATTTCGGGGTTCGGCTCGGCCAGGCGGTCTCCCACCAGCCAGCCGGTTACTGCCAGGGCGAGCAAATGTTGGGCGGTCAACTGCGGACTCTTTCCTTGCTGCCGCAATCGTTCTTCTTGCAATGCGAGACGTCGAAATGCGTCGAGGCGACCGCAGGTGTCTAAGTTGAGGTTCGCCGCTATCTCCTGCAGCGCGGCAGCAAAGGGGTCAGGAGCTTGCTGCCCTACCCGCTCCAGCAAAGTCTTGGTTGTTTCCAGAGCGCGGCGACGGTCCTGTAACTGCACCTGCACGGTGCGCACCGTACGCAGGGCTTTTTCCGAGGCATACGCCGAGGGGAATTGCTGCAGCAAATCTTCCACGAGTTGATATTGGCCGCTGCTATAGGCCCATTCGATACGGCGGGAGATGTGCTCAGCTTGGGCCTGGCGTAGTTGGCGTTCCATCTCGACTAAGCTTTCCGTACTCGCTTCGGGGCAGTCGCGGAGTTTCTGGAGTTCCGCCTCCGCTTCTTCCAGCCAGCCCGTTTGTAACGCGAAACGAAACAAGCTGATTCCTTGGTCCCACGGAGACAGTGGCGGCTTACGTGAGCGCAAGTGCTGACGGAGAATGGAAAGTAATGTGGGTCGGTCGAACTCGTCAGGTCGATAAGCCGCGGTCCAGCGAATCTCGCTGGTAGAAGCCAGGACGGCTTCGGGTGTGACGGAAGTGATATACTGGACGCGCTGGGTTAGGCCAGACAAAAACTCGCCGCGAAGCACACGGCTGCCGTTGACCTGGGGCCTTTCGCTTACTACCCAGGGACCAATTTCAGTGAAAGCTGGGACGCGATTCAACGTCGGGGAGACATTGAACACGTTAAGTTGCCGGGGCAAGCGGAAGGCTTGCAACGATTGCGAGGGCGAGGGGTCGGAAATGGCCAAATGCACGTTTTTGTGGCTGAAAGCGATACGCCGGGCACCGTCGGCGACCAAATAAAACCCCTGGGTGTCCGCCAGCCACACTACGTTCCCGCTGGCCGGGTCCCGGTGAATCATCCCCTCGCGCAGCACCCGCCCTCGCAACACCGTCCCGTCTTTCAGGAACACATATTCGCCCCAAACCAGGGACTGCATCGCCACAGCACACCCGATCACCAGCGCCATTCTGTGCTGATTGAACATGCGATGGACCTCCCGTCGGGCGCTTCGCCAGATTTTGCACCGCCTAATACATTTTGGCCACTAGACTAGCGCATGTAAAGCATAATATTGCGCGAGCTTGCGAAAAACTGGCTGCCAATTTCGCAGACTCGGCACCGCACAATTCCTGCAAAAATGGCGTACATGTTACCGTAAGTACATGCGCAGTGGAGACTAGGGTCATGGAACACGGATTCGCCATGGGTGGCACGCGCTTTGCTAGTAAATCCGCAGCAGTGCTGGACCGAATCATAGCCTGGATTAGGCTGTACAAGCTGTACCAATTAGGGAAACATCCGAACATTCATTGGGTATGCTGCGTATCGGGTCTCGGGTGATTGGAGCGGCACCTCAAGGAGGGAATGCAATGCTGGTACTTACCCGCAAAAGTGGCGAAAAGTTGGTAATCGGCCACGAGATTGAGGTTACGGTTCTGGAGGTGCGCGGCAAGCACGTGAAGATCGGCATCCAGGCCCCAGACAGCGTTAAGATCGTGCGTGCCGAATTGCGGCAATCTCACCCCGACAGTTACGACGAAGCCGAAGCGAATGAGACTTCTATACCGGAAGAATCGTGGTGCCGTCGGCCGATGGCGGTATCGTAATGCAGTTGGGCCGTTTCTACCGCTGCCTGGTGGGCAGGCACCGCGTGGAGCATTTTTCTCCAGCCGCCCATCGAAGCGCGGCCATGTTCTTGTGTGAGTAGCTCGACATTTGGCCGGGTGACGCGGCGGCCATTGCCTGGCGCAATAATTCCCTGCAGTCTATCAGCACGATTTTTGCTTTTCCAAAGCCTAACACCAAGCTGCATCGAGAAGACGAATTTGGGACAAGTACTGGGGAGGAATGACCATGCACCGCTGGCATGCTTCCACCGCGTTGTGCCTGTCCTGGCTCGTCTGCCTCGCCGCAACCGATGGAGCAGCCCAAGCGCCAGAAAGCATTTTTCCCGACAAGAACCTCGAAGCAGCTATCCGCAGAGTGCTGCCCGAAGCAAAAGGAGCCCTCACCGAACAGCATTTGGCTCAAGTTCACATTCTCGAAGCGAAAGCGGTCGGGATTAGACGGCTCGCTGGCCTGGAAAAATGTCGCAACCTTAGCCTCCTCAACCTGGCCGACAATGAAATCGAAGAACTCACGCCCCTAGCCGGGCTGCAGAAACTCCAATCTCTTGACGTTTCTCACAATCGCGTAGCCGATCTGACACCATTGGCCAAGGTAGCGAATCTGCAGTACCTGAATCTGGCAAGCAATCGAATCAGCGACTTGCGGCCCTTGGCGAATCTCAATGCGCTGTCCGCGCTATATCTGGCAAATAATCAAATCCGCGACCTCGGCCCGCTGGCGTCGCTGTCTCGGCTGGTCTCGCTGGATGTCAGCAAGAACCTCGTCAGCGATTTAGGGCCACTAGCCAAGCTAACGCGTCTGAACACGCTGAATGTCAGCGATAACCAGGTGAGCGATTTGCGGCCGATTGCCGGCCTGCCTGAATTGCGGCTGCTCATTCTGGAACGGAATCGCATTCAGGACCTTTCTCCGCTGGTGGAAGCTTGTCGGCGGGACGCGGCAGGGCCCCGTTCCTTCACACCCTTCTTGCGCGTTTACTTGGCCGGGAATCCTCTGTCCTCGCAAGCTAAACAGCAAGTTGCCGAGCTGCACCAATTAGGCGTGCGCATAGAAACGGAGTAATCGCGGCTAAGGAAGTGCGGGGATTGGGTGAGGCGGCGCGGATTTCTTGAAGTATCGCAGGGCGGCTACCAGCACGGGGTCGGCCTTGGGATTATCAAGCGGATGCGCCAGACGCGATTGCGGTGGCCGGAGGTCGCGCTCATGCCGCCACTGGCGCAAGCGCTGCTCCAGTGCCGGAGACAAGCGCACTTCGTAGCCCACATCGGGAAGTACGCCCCAGATTTCCGGCTCGCGTTCGCCCCAGAAACGGTGCATATTCTTGCCACTGGGGCGTTTCAGCAGGCCTACCGAGATTTTGATTTCCGTGTGCTGTCCGACGGGCTGCATCAAGGGCAGACTTTGTTGCACGCTCGCTTTGCCATGAGTGCGCTGGCCCACAAGAATACCCCGCCGGTTATCCTGAATCGCTGCCGCTATAAGTTCGCCGCCGCCTCGCGTCTCCGACCCAATCAGCACTGCCACGGGAAAATCCACGAAGCTTCTCTCGCCTGTGCTCGAGTAAGTCGTTTCCGCCTGACCAGGAGCGATGGCGCCCAAAGCCAGGCTATCGCGATATTGCACGGTACAAATCGGCCCTTCGCCCAAAAGCAAATCGGCCACACGCACTGCCCCGTCCAGCACTCCGCCTGGACAATCGCGCAAGTCTAACACCAGCCCACGCAATCCCTGCTTCTTCAGGTCGGTCAGTATCGCTTCCAGCTTTTCTGGCGTCTGCAGCTGAATCTCGCGGATACGTACGTAGCCGATCTTCTCGGCTGGCTCCAGCCAGTAAGTCCACTGTCCTGCAACCGTGCGGGTGAATCCCAGGAGGGTTTCTGGCTCGTAAATCTCGGGAATAATCTCCACCTGCCGCATTCCTTGATGCGACGCGGACTCGACTTGCAAGCGCAGGGGCTTGCCCGATTGCATAAGATCGCCTTGTAAGCGTGCTTCGGCTTCCGCCAGGGACATCTCCGCCACGCTCTGCCCGTTGACCGTGTGAATGCGATCTCCTGGACGCAGTCCAGCCCAGTGTGCGGGACTGCCCAGTTCGATGTTTTCAATAACAACCGGCCCCTTGCCCAAACGTTCGCCTAGAAGGATCCCTGTACCAAACGTTCCACCTTCCAGCTGATACATCCGTCGCCGATCGGACGGGCTAAGGAACCCGGTATGCGGGTCGAGGACCTGGAACATACCACGTAAGCTGATTTCGACATCCCGGCCACGAATTGCAGGCCGATTTCCCAGCCGTTTGCGCCATTCCACCAGGCCAAGGATCGGCTCGGTGTCGGCAAACCATTTTTGTGGATTGTTCCGCCAACTTTCCGGGATTCTCTCACCGGCAGCTTCCGCTAAAGCGGTCAAAGCAGTCGCCAGCAATTGCTCGACAGTTATCGGACGATAATACCTCTGGCTGATTTGGTCCGCCGTGGTCAGTACCATGTGCACATACGCGCGCAACTCTTCCTGGGTCAGCGGCGCGGCGTCTTCGTTTGGCTCCTCGTCGGCTGGCACGGGCTTGGCGTAGATCGTGCTGGCCAATCC
>BEIM01000251.1 GCA_002898995.1 bacterium HR36 | reverse complement strand
ACCAAACGATACGGCGAGGGGTGAAATACGAAATAGAGGTGCAGGGGTTTGGGAATGCCAAAGATCACTGGGCTACGAGTCATGACGAGCACTAGGGGGAGAATGACTGTGCCCAACAAGTCCACGTGAGCACGGGGGTCTAGTGTGGTTTGGCGATAATGGAGCGGGCCTTCGTCCCCCTGCCACACTGCTACCCACGCCTCCACCCAATTGCGCAGCACCAGCGCTACCAATAGCGCTAGAAACACGGTAATGCGAAGACCGTCAGGCATGGGGCCAGCTCCTTGCAAGTGTGCCCAACAGACGAAAGAGCCTTGCAAAAGTATAATCGGCAGCAGTTAGTGCGGACAGTCTGTCCGCGTCCGCATCAGCAGTGAAAGTTCCTGGGGGCGGTTTATGGTGGTAGTTCGCGTACGGGCGAAGCGCCGCGTGTTTGCCCTGTTATCGGCAACGGCGAATGACGGCGTCGGCCAGGCCGAGTCGGGCGCGGGCCGTTGCGATGTCCTGCAGAAAGCGATCAGCGTCAGCGGGATAGCCAGCGGTCGGCCGTAAACCCGGTACCTGCTTCTGCCAGTAACGGTTCCAGTGAAACATGAATAATTCGCGGATGTATTTGCTGATCATGGAAGCCAGGGCCACCACGAACGCTTGCTTTTCGGCGCGAGGCAGAACGGTTATGCGCAAGCGGGCCTGGTGGGACGACTTGGGCGGGTTGCTGGGTGCCAGTAAGTATTCGCAGCGAGTCCGTCCCTCCCGATATGCTTGCAATTCCCAACCATTCAGCACGCCGGGTAAAATTGCAGCATAGTGTGTGCGTCCTCCTAAATGATCACAGATGAGTTCCCAAGTTATGGGAACATGTGTGGGCTGAGGGCTATCATCGGTTGCCGACTCGAAACTCCTGGCCGGGTGCCAGCGACCTTCTGCGTCGGTCCCCACTTCTGTCCGAGTTGCGGCTAACATGGCTGGCATCAGTTGCTCCCAACCCAGCACAGGCAAGGCGGATTTTGTCCCCATCTGTGCAATAATTCGGTTGATTTCTTCAGGCAGCAAGATGAAGGTGAGCGGTTTGGGCAACACCAACCCAGCGTCCTCCAGGGATTGCCTGCAACGTTCGGCACGGCGAACGATCAGCTGGGGGCTATGGCACAGCGGCAGCTTTAGCCGTCCGAGTGCGTAGCATGGTTGCCGCAACCCCACAATTTCAGTCACGCTCAGCCGGTCCAGCAACGTCCTGCACTGCCGCGAACTGCCCAGCCAAGGCCAAAGGATCGGCAAGGTGTGATATTCCAGCCTGGCCAGTGCGCGGGGGCCACGGTGGAGCTGCTTCGAGTCGGCGACGCACCATTGGTGCTCAGTTAGAGCACGCTTGGCACCGTTTTGGGGCTGTCGGTGGTCGGATACGCCGAAAATCATCTTCCACGGCGCATCAGCAGCAAACGGCTGGGCAGCTTGCAAGGCGACCGCACTCATGACAAACGGTCCCAGAATGGGTCCGTAACCTGCCTCATCTATGCCGATTTGCCAATAGCTCATGGCATGGTCTCGCTTGGCTGGCCTCGCTTTGCAGATAGAATACGTCTTCGACCAGAGGCCAATTTATTTGCTGCCCGAACTCTCAAATTGCAGGCCGTCGGCACGACGGACACAGCAGGCATGTCAGGTTAGCCACAGCCATGCGCAAGCAACTGAAAGCTGGTGGCGGAGCAGGGCATGGCCAGATTCTACCCCCGAATTGCCAACGGTGAGCAGCCATGATGCAGGAAAACATCTTCCTCAAGATCGTCGAACGCAAACTCCCTGCCAACATCGTTTACGAGGATGACCGATGCCTGGCGTTTCACGACATTAATCCACAGGCGCCTGTGCACCTCCTGATCATCCCGAAAAAAGTTATCCCGACGCACGCGGACATTACTGAAGCAGACAAAGAACTCCTCGGCCACTTGCATTGGGTAGCGGCGCAACTCGCGAAACAATTGGGGCTGGACGCAGGTTATCGCCTGGTGCTCAATTGCAAGGAACAGGCAGGCCAATCGGTACCGCATCTCCATTTCCACTTGCTTGGCGGGCGACGTATGCACTGGCCGCCAGGCTAAAATTGGGCCGGCCAGTTCCCATTACGCCTTGCGATGGGCGCATAATGCCCCGCCACCGTGTTCGCGAACAGGGCTTACCCAGAGAAAGTGGTATAGGTGTGTCAATGTTACTTTCTAGGCCAGCCTGGGAGGATAATGGTGCCCGTAAGCGTTCAGAAGGGGAGGAGTCCGCCTGGAATGGCGTTAGACTTCGCACGGGCACTAAACTGGTTCGCTGCGCAAAGCCTCAGACATCACGCGTGCAATTGGTTCGTGTATCGCGTGCACATTCCGAAAGGCCGATCTACCGGTGGCCGATCGCACGCCGCACTGACGAGCTTGGCGTTGATGAAAAACGAACTGGCCGCCTTCAGTCTTCGCCGCGCCTTTCACTCCTTGCAAAAGCGATAAACGCATTGCCAAAACGGCAGGCGTAGCGTATCGTGATTTTTTGCCCCGACCGCCTGCCTTGCGATCCATAGAGCCGCTCATGGTCGAACCATCTTCTCCCTCCTGCTACCAACTGGGAATGGCACTGTGGCTTGATGCACATGCCTGGCCGGGCGGCTGATTGGCAAACTGGCCTAGACCTCTTCTTTGGCCGTGCAGGGCACTATCCGAAAGCCCTGCGGCGCTGCCTTCGCTGGGGTATTCGCCCGTATAATTAGCCGTGGCCGAAGGATCATCAGCCGCAAGCTCTGGCTGGATCAGGCGGCCGGCAAACCACCCCAATAGAAGCCTTAGGCTACGTGCGACCAAAAATGCCGAGACAGTAACGGAGCTGAGCGATGATACGCATTCGCCTGAAGAAAATGGGACGCAAACACCGATGGTTCTTCCGCATTGTCGCTACGGATGCGCGGATGCCACGCGACGGACGGGCTATTGAAGAACTCGGCACCTACGACCCGATGGCCAAAGAAGACGACAAGAAAGTGACGCTCAAACCTGACCGCGTTCGCTATTGGCTCCGCGTCGGTGCCCAGCCAACAGAGAAGGTTAAGGTCTTGCTCGACAAGTATCTGCCCAAATACGAGGAGCAAGCCAACCTCGCTCCACAAAGCGCCAATTCTTGAGCGGGCCTCTTTGATAAACTTCGTCTCACGATTTCACCGAAGTCCACTGGCAGCTTCGTGCACGGTTTTCGGAGTTCCTTTTTTGATGCGGAGCGCTCTTCAGATGGATGAATTGCCTTTCGCCACGTGTATGCCCAGTTGTCGTAGAAGCCGGGCTTCGGCAAACGGCCTGAAATGTTTGTGTTTTTTTGCCTGTGCCTGCGTGTTACTGTAGCGGTAAGACGTGAATGAGCACCAAAGCCAGACGCAGGGAGTACAGAAGGTTTCAGTGAATCTGGCAGCGCTAGCCGACCGTGAGTCTTGCGGCTGTTGGTAATAGTGTGAAACGCGCATCAGGCAGGTTGGTGCCGCTCTGGCGTGAAAAGCTCGCAATAAGCGTTTCATCCCAGTGAAGTTGCCATGGCGCTCCTACTCACTTGGGTCGTAATTGCGCCGGTGTGCGGTGTAACAAGCGTTTCGGGAGAGTGGCTTGCCGCAGTTAGCCCACACCAGGCACCCTGGCGTGCGCCAAGGGTAGCTGGTTTTGCGGTGAGTTGGGGCAAACCACACTGGAACCGCACCGCGCTATCCTGCGGCGTTTAGGGAAAAGCCCACTCCATGGCGAACTGGCCAGCGTATATCGGGAAAAGGTAATGCCGCGGATAGTTGGACGATTCACGCTATGGCAAAGTAACAGCGGTGCGCGCCAAAACGACCTCCCCTATGCAATGCGACTCCAGATATGCTCGCATGCAGAGAAGGATTTTTCGATAAAAAAGGTGATGGCGAATTTGGAGTGCGGCAAACAGACCCTGGCAAGGCAGCAAAGCAGCAATTATGATAAAGGGCGATCGCGTGAGATCAGGCGAGCGCAAGGTTGAGGATCGGGCCAGGCACGGAAAGCCAGTGCAGGAGAACTGCCGTGACCATGCGCGGGTTGTCTTTGCACGTAGTCGCGATCTTGCTGGTGTGGATAGGGAGTGCGCCTGCTGAAGACAAAGCGCTGCCGAACGCCGCACGCTTTGCGCGCACGCCAGATATTTCGCCAGATGGCAAATGGGTAGCATTGAGCTACCTGGGGGACATTTGGGTGGTGGCGGCGGATGGCGGGGTGGCCCGACAAGTGACGACGCATGAAGCTCACGACATTTCTCCTGTGTTTAGCCCAGACGGACGCTGGATCGCGTTCAGCTCAAATCGCTACGGTAGCTATGATGTATTCGTGGTGGCGTTCGAAGGTGGGCCGCCGAAACGCCTGACCTTTGATTCCGCGAACGAAATGGTCAACGACTGGACGCCTGACGGCCAGTTTATCCTCTTTTCCACGCGACGCAGCCCGCAATTTCCCCCCTTACCGGAGATGTATCTGGTGCCGGCGATGGGAGGGTGGGAACGCCGGCTGGCACTAGACGAGGGCCGGGATGGCGTTTTCCGCCCCGATGGATTGGAACTGGCTTACATTCGGGGCCCAGGATTGTGGTATCGCAAGGGGTATCGGGGTTCCTCCAACGACGACATCTGGATCTGTCGCGTGGATGGGACGCATCACCGCCGCCTGACCAGTTTCAATGGACAGGATGGCTGTCCCATGTGGTCCGCGGACGGGCAGTGGATCTACTACGTTTCGGAAGAAAACGGAGTGAGCAATATCTTTCGCCGCCGTGCCAGCGGTGAAGGGCCGGCTATACAGCTTACTCGCCATACCCAGGATGGTGTACGGCGAGCACGCATTTCCCGCAATGGGGAATGGATCGTTTACGAATGCGGTTTTGACCTGTACCGCATTCACGTTGCCGAGCCCGATCCACAACCCCAGCCGATTCGAATCATTGCCCAGGCCGATTGGGCAAGGAATCCCGAGCTACAGCATAACTTCACGCAAGGCATCAGTGAGTACGCCTTGTCGCCGAATGAACAGTACATCGCCTTTGTGGTGCACGGGGAGATTTTTGTCATACCCAGCGGCGGGGGCAAAGCACGCAATGTCTCCAACAGCCCGGCACACGAACATAGTCTCGTATGGTCGCCCGATAATAAAGCGTTGGCGTTCATTTCCGACCGCGATGGCGAAGAAAATGTGTACCTGGCGGAGTCGGCAGACCCACCGGATGCGGAATTGGGCCAGGCCCGGAAGTTTCGCATCCGCCGTGTTACAAATTATCCCGGCCCAGAATCGGACCCGAAGTTTTCCCCGGACGGCCAGAAACTGGCGGTGCTGCGCGGCGGGACACTCTGGGTGATGAACCGAGATGGCAGTGCCGCCAAAGCGCTGGTGTCGCAGGGCCGGGTCATCGAATACAGCTGGTCGCCCGATGGCCGTTGGCTCGTCTATTCGCGAATGGATGCCCACTTCGCCAGTGATTTATTCCTCATCCCCGCGGAAGGTGGCCAACCTGTGAACATCACACGCTACGCCACCCGCAATTTTGGCATCTCCTGGAGCACAGACGGGACCCGGCTATGTTTCGTCAGCCAGCGCAGGAATGATTTGGATGTGTTCCTTTTGCATTTGCAAAAACCCGTCAGTGAAGGCAAGCCGACCAGCCCACCTACCACGAGTGGACCGAG
>BEIM01000250.1 GCA_002898995.1 bacterium HR36 | reverse complement strand
GCCCGGGCGAGAGGTGTTCGCCGAAGATGATGCCAACGCCGAAGAAATGTCAATTGGCCAACTCGCTCTTGCGTTCCGCGAGCATTTGCTGCAGTCGCGCAATAATGGCCGAGTGCATCTGACTGACTCGACTTTCGCTGAGATCGAGGGTTTGGCCGATCTCCTTCATGGTCATTTCTTCAAAGTAATACAGGATGAGAATGAGCCGCTCGTTGCGATTCAAACCTCGGGTAATCAGCTTGAGAAGGTCCTGGTTGTGGAGTCGGCGGGTGGGGTCTTCCGCTTTTTTGTCTTCGAGAATGTCCACTTCCCGCACATCCTTGTAACTGTCGGTTTCGTACCACTTCTTTTCCAGGCTGATGAGGCTGACCGCCTGGGTCTCCTGAAGAAGCTCATGAGTTTCTTCTTCGCTCAAACCGAGATGTTGGGCCAACTCCTGCTCGCGCGGAGGCCGACCTAATTTCGCCTCCAATTGCTTGCGGGCTTCCTCGAGCTTGCTAGCTTTGGAACGAACGAGTCTCGGCACCCAGTCCATGGTGCGGAGCTCATCGAGGATAGCCCCGCGAATGCGCGGCACGCAATAGGTTTCAAACTTGACGCCTCGCTCCAGATCGAATGACTCGATGGCGTCCATCAAGCCGAAAATACCGGCGCTGATGAGGTCGTCGAGGTCTACGCCTTCGGGCAACCGAGCCCAGATGCGTTCCGCATTGATGCGCACCAATGGCAGGTAGTGCTCAATCAGACGGTTGCGCAGCTCGACAGTAGGATGTGCCCGATACTCTCGCCAGAGTTGCTGAATGTCTTCCTGAACCTGGGTGGCCATTCCATCCTCCCTGACCCCAAGCCACCAAGCGACGTAGCTAGCACAGGCGGACGCGGTTCTCCCCGTATTGTCGGCGGTGCCCGAGCCCTGCTTACGGGCATCGCCTTACCCAGGCTTCCCGTTATTCCCCGCGGTTTTTCTGGGAAGGTGGCCCGTATGAATGCGGCTGGACCGCGCTGCGCCACGTTCTCCCGGCAAGCTATGTCGTTGGTTCCCCGGTCGTTTCCCCGTTCGTGTGTAGGCAGTTGTCCCTGTGACCATATCGGCCAGGCAGCGGTCGCCGATGCAACAAATCCGCTCCCTCGTGGTGATCGAGGAGCGGGAAAGTTGGTAAAACCAGCATCGGCGGCTACTAGGCCGAGCGCTGAAGTGGCGAGGCATGTAACCAATCTCCCCGATCCTGTCTAGAGCAGTAAGCGGCATGATAACCTGGTTGGCCCCAACGCGGGACGTAGCTGTAGCCCGTGGCAACACGCTGGCATTTTCTATACTCACCAGGGTGCTTTCGCGGAGAATGCGGCAACCACGGCACACAGGAGGCAAGCACATGCTGGGTACACGAAATGAAGCGTGGAAATGGCTGGCGGCTCTCCTGGTGGGTATCATTTGTGGGGCTTGGTGCGGGCGTGGGGAACCGAGAGCCGGTGGCGAAACCGCGGCACACACCCCCTTAGCGCAAGCCACACCCGCGGCAAAGCCAGCGCCCGCACCGGATGGGAAACTGCGAGTCATTGCCTTTGGTGCCCATCCCGATGATTGCGAATTGCGAGCGGCAGGCGTAGCCGCCAAATGGGCAGCGTTGGGGCATCACGTCAAGTTTGTTTCTGTTACGAACTGCGACATTGGACACTGGGGCATGGCTGGCGGTCCACTGGCGCGACGCCGACTCGCGGAAGTCCAGAAATGTGCAGCCATCCTCGGCATCCAGACTGAGATTCTCGACATCCACGATGGCGAACTCCTGCCGAATTTGGAAAACCGCAAAGCTATCGTTCGTCTGATCCGACAATGGCAGGCGGACATCGTCCTGAGCCACCGCCCCAATGATTACCATCCCGATCACCGCAATGTCGGCTTATTAGTACAAGATGCCGCCTACATGGTTACCGTGCCGTTTTTCTGCCCGGATGTTCGCCACCTGGAACGCAATCCCGTTTTCCTCTACTTCGAAGACCGCTTCACCAAGCCAAACCGTTTCAGCGCGGACATGGTGGTGGCCGTTGACGATGTCATTGAAAAGAAACTGGCGTGCGTAGAGGCACTGGAGTCGCAGTTTTATGAGGGCGGGTGCAACGGGGGCCGCACCTGATACCCGATCCTCGCAACGCTGCAGCTGTCGCTGCTCGGAAAAAAGAAGTACGCGACAGCTTTCGCCAGCGCTTTGCGGCAACCGCCCAGCGGTTCCGACTGGAATTAGCACGCTGGTACGGCATTGAGGTAGCGAACAAGGTTCAATACGCTGAAGCCTTCGAAATCTGCGAATATGGTCGCATACCCGATCGGGCAGAGATCTTGCAGCTTTTCCCCTTTCTGCCCCGTGAAACGCAATAAGGTTTTGCTGCTAATACCCAAGTGATACTGCGGGCTCCTGACAGCGGTGCTAAGGAGTTTGTGTGTCGGCTCGTTTGGCGCTGCGCTAGGAGAATGGATACATTAGCGTCGCTGCAACTGAAAGAGCTGTACCTCCGCCTCACCGCGGACGAGAGCTGGTTGGGAAGGTTCCTGTCCCAGGCGAAGCCAGGGAAGGATGTCTGGGGCTTGTGCTTCCGCCAATCCACGCAGCACTCCCGCCCGCAACCAGGGATTTTCGCTTTGCCAGAGTTGCTGCACCGACGGGTGTTGCGTGGTGGCCAGAATCTTGCCGATAGCGCGAGCGGCAGGATACCCCAACGCCATGCCTTCGGGCCCAAAAAGTGCCGTGCCTGGCGGCTTAGCCGTGACGTACCGTTGCAACGTGGCAAGTACGCTGGCCCGGGAAGTGGTTCCCTCGGGAGCCGTAGCGGGCAGCTTTTTCGCCGCACTGGTCAGCGCCTCACAACACCACCAGAATCCAACCGCGTTGCTTGTGCGGGCGAACTCATCGAGCTTTTTCAGAAGCACTGGCACGTAGTCGGGTCGCGGGCGAGCGGCCCATGTTTCCAGGGCCAGGTATTGCGCGTATGGGTATGGCGAGTCAAGCCAGCGCTGCCAGAGGGTGTCAGTTTGTTCTGCGGGGAGCTGTCGCAACACCTCCGCTGTCTGGCGCAACTCTACGACACGCTCCACCATCATGCGTTCCGCACCGCGAATTTGCGCCATGTTCAAATTGCGGAAATGTTGCGGTACCAGAAGCAACTGCCAATCGGCCAGCGGGTTAGGCATTGGTTTCGGCCGTGGCGGCAGCGGTGAGGGCGTGGTATCGCGCCAGCTCCAAAGTTTGGGCGGGTAATGGCGCTCTGCAAACTCCAGGTCGCCGACCGGCACGCGTATGAGTGTTTCCTCTCCACTGGCCGGGGAAACTGGCGCGGCGTTTGGTTCTGCTTCCCACACGACATGGAATCGAGGCGGCGTTTCTCCCCGCAGGCGTGCCAGATCGCGGATTTCGGCTAGGGCATAGCGTGCCCGTTGCCGTACCGCCGTTACCGGATCGCGACACAACCGCAGCAGCAGCGGAATCGCATCCGTTTTCCCTCGCCGGGCCAGTCCACAGGCCAGCCCATAACGCAAGTCGCGATAGGCCGTGTGCGGGTCAGCGAATCGCTCCAAAGCGGCCAGGTTGCGTGTGTGCACCGCCAATGCCTGCACCATATATGCTTTGTCCCGAAAGTTGTCGTCGGGCATGCCTTTACCGATACTGCAAATCTCCGAAAAATCGTAAGCCCGACCGGCCTCACGCAGCAAAACGCTTTCTGCGCCGTTAAGGTTAGGGTCACGCGACCGAAAGCCCTGCAACATCAATACTACCGCTGCGTCTATGCGTTCGCGGTGATAAGCGGAAGTGAGGTATGGGGTGAGGAGCTCTTCGGGCATTTCACCCGGTAGCGCTAGGCAGGACAATAGCCAGAGGGCTTCTTCCGCACCAAGCGCCTGAATTACGGGGAAGGGCCGATCGTGCTCCTTAAACGGCCGCTCCAGATTCACCCCCCGTAGCACGGCTTCGTAAACCGATGCGGTAGCGGCGTCAGACAAAGGCGGTGGTTTCGTGGTGTCGGGGCGTGCATGGGTCTTCGCGGGTGCGTTGTGCCGCAACACTTCGCAGCATAGCCGCACGATCGGTTGGCGAAGTCCTGCCCGTTCTAGCAATAGTCGCGGCCAAACCACACGCGCCGTTTCCCTGCGCATCCGATCTTCAAAGCGCGGCTTTTCCATGAAAAAGTTGGGCAACAAGGCGATCAGCAAGGGCACGTCTTCCAGGCGTGGTCGCGCGTTTGCCAGCACCAGTCCTTCCACAATCGCCCATTCTTCGGGACGTGGGCCATGCTGGAAATAGCGGCTATTAAACACGGCCTTTTTCGGCACCTGGCGTCGCAGCGCCTGCCAGAGAGCTTCGACAGCTTCGGGAGTGGCGATACGTCCTAAGGCGCGGGCTGCTTCTTTCGCATAGGCTTCCATCTCGGGGCGCTCCAGCCACGGCACCAGAAGCGGTACCGCTTGGGGATCGCGTAGCCGCCCGGCTGCTCGGAAAGCGGCTACGGGCGGTACACTTTGCCGCAATGCCGATCGCACCCGCTCCCGGTCAGCGTCGCCAGGCTGGCTCAGCCGACCCAGACGCTCCAGTTCCAGTTCTCCATCTCCAGCCGACTCAAAAACTTGCAACACCGAACGGGCGTGGAACCTCACTAACTCATCCACGTCGCGCGCCGCCAGTTCGCGAATCACCGGTACATGCTCCGATTTGGCCAACACACACAATGCCCAAGCTGCCGCTCGGCGTACCTCTCCGTGAGCATCGCGGGTTAACTCCACAATGCGCGGCAGCGCGGGCCCAGCTTCATCCTCGAGGAACGCCAGCATCTCGCAGCCACGAGCACGCACCCAGGGATCCGGGCTTGCCAACCATCGCCGATAGGTTTCCCCGAAGCCAGCTCCGACGATCGCCTGGCGACGATAGTAGTCCGGCTCGTTGCGGCGGTATTGTAAGTCAGCCACGCTGCGGCTAATGCGTGTCGGCGGATACCGTAGCGCTTGCAAAGGCACGTTGGGGACAGCAGTTTGCTGCGCGGCATGACATCCGTAGCATGCACGCACTTCTCCGTTGCGGCCAGTCATATAAGCAATCTGCGTTAAACTTACGGGGCGACCTTGTTCCACCGACGTATTCGCCAGCGGCCAGGCGTGCAGAACTCGCTGCCCTGCTGCATCCAGTACGTCCAAGATAATTGGCGTGTCCGCGGGCACTTCGAAGTAAGCAGAACCATCTTCGTAAAGGGGCACTACTCCCAGGATGCGCGTCTCCAGGCTCGTGTGACTGCTCGTAGTAACCGCTGTGTATTCGGCTTCCAGGATGCGTAAGTACCGTGCTCGCGCCAGTGCCGCCGACCTTGTGGGAAAATCCGATTCCCGGCCAGCTACCACCACGAATCGTGTCCAGCCCGGGGCTGGTTGCTTCGCTTCGGGTGAGGATTCCTCCAGCAAACCCAGGCCCGATGCGTACACTTTTGGCTGGCGCACCTGTTGCGGCACGCGACGTGGTAACTCGCGCTGCCAACGCACCGGCACCGGGTCAAATTCGGCATAGTTCGGCAGGTCAATAACCAGCTGCTCCTCGCGGGTCCGGGGATCAGTGATGTAGATCCCGCTATCACGTGCCCCGGGTTCAGTTGCGGCATAGAGGATGCGGCCATCGGGCAAGGGATACGCGGTGCTCCGCGTTCCTAAAGGCGACAAATGCACTCGATGGGTCGTCCCACCCAACTGCACCGACGTGGCACCGGGAAAGAGCGG
>BEIM01000249.1 GCA_002898995.1 bacterium HR36 | reverse complement strand
TGGTCAGCACCACGAGACCGACCGACCAAGCGAAGCGTTCCATACGCTCTAGCAAAGGAGGTTTTCCTATGGGAGCCTGCATCACACTCAGAGCTAACTGGCCAACCACCGTGCGGTCTCCAGTACCGACCACCACCGCGCGGCCTCGGCCACGCGCTACTAAAGTCCCAGCGAAAACCATGTTCTGGCGGTCGGCCAAGACCGTCTCGGGCCTGCCCAACCACGTCGCATCCTTGATCACGGGCACCGACTCCCCGGTCAACAGCGACTCATCTACTTCCAATCCCTGCCCCCATAATAGCCGCGCATCGGCTGGAATACGGTCGCCCGATTCTAGCCAAATTACGTCTCCAGGAACTAACTCTTCCGCAGCAATTTCAGTGGCTTCGCCATCGCGCAGCACTGTGGCGCGAATCCGCAACAGCTTCTGTAAAGCATGGGCGCTTTCTTCGGCTTTCCATTCCTGGTAGGAGCCTATAACTGCATTGACGAGCAAGACGGCGCTAATAAACACTGCGTCGGTCGGATGGTCAATCCATACTGAAATGATGGCCGCCATCGCCAGCAGGTAGATCAAAGGACTCTTAAACTGGCGAAGAAAAATTTGCCACAGCGGAGGTGGGGGCTTGCGCGGCAACTCGTTCGGACCAAATTGCCGTAACCGCATTCGCGCCTCCACATCCGCCAAACCGTGGGGCTGACTGGCCACTCGCTGCAGCACCTCTTCAGCAGACCAGGCATGCCACGGTTCACTTCCTTGGAGTGTAATCACGGCTGGGTCTCCTTCTCTGCCGCTGGCGATCACGGAGAGGCTGGAAAACCGCGGGGTTTGTCATCTTCCGCATCAATGGTGCAAGAAAAGCGGAACGTTTGCCTCGCGAAGCAACCGTTGCGTCACCGAGCCAAGGAAAAACTCCCGAAGAAAGGGCTTCCCGTAAGCGCCTGCCACTATCAAGCCCACCTGGTGCTGATCGGCTTCTTGCAACAAGACTTCAGCCGGCGAAGCCGAGGAGCCTATCGGATGAAGCGAAGGTTGCAGACCGTGATGGGCCAGGAAGTCGCCAGCCGTCTCGGCCCACCGCCTCGCTTGTTTGGCGTCGTTGTGAACACTGCACACCAGCACACTTCGCTCCTGCCCCAGTCCCAACAGTGCGAACAATTGCATCGCGCGCCCAGCCTGCACACTTCCGTCATAAGCTACTAACACTGTTTCCGCCTCGGGCAGCTTCTTGGGCACTGTTACCACAGGGCGTGGCGCATTGCGCAGTACACGGAAGAGTGTGTCGCAGGGTTCCTCCTGCGTCTCAAAGCGAAAATGTGTTTCCTGGCCCAGCACGATGACATCGCATCGCTGTGATTCCAGAACGATCTGTTCCCACGGGTCGCCCACATCCACGATGTTCCTGCAAGTTATCTGTTGCGAGGCACAAAACTGCTGACACTCCTGCAGAAACAGGTGAACACGCTCCGCAGCTTCGCGCAAGCGCGTTTCCTCAAGATGTTGCTTGAAATACCCTGCGCCTAAAGGAACGGGTTCGGGTCTGCGAATGGTGGGTTCATCCACGACGCCGACCGCCAGGACCTCCGCTCCAAATCGGCGCGCCCAGCGCGATGCCAACTGCATGGCTGTCCGACTGTAGGGCGAGCCGTCCAGACCCACCAGTATTGCCCGAAGCATGACCGTCTCCACGCGTCGGGGGTTCTCGGACGATTATCCTGCCTGCATTGTAAGAAATGCACACTGCGTGACTAATCCACGTACAAAAACTCATTGGTATTGAACAGAGCATGGCAGAGCTCGGCGATGGCGGCCAGCCGCGGCGCGTTTTGCAGGCGACGCTGCACCGTCTCCCCATCTGCAGGCAACGCCTGTTCGCGAGCCAGTTGCTCCTGCGTTTCATGGATAAATCGGAGCGCTAACAGCCGCTCCTGGTCGCGTGGTGGTCGGCCCAATGCCTGCCGCCAGGCGTGTTCCACCAGAAGATCATCACTGTCCCCGTAGCGCTGCAGCAGACGTTCGGCCCAGGCAATCGCCCGTTGCCGTGCAAATTCTCCGTTTAGCAGACACAAGGCTTGCGGGGCCGTGGTCGTTTGTGCCCGTCGCGCGCAACTGTTGAACAAGTCGGGCTGGTCGAACACCTCGAGAAGCGGGTATTTGCAATTGCGCTTGACGTACAGATAAATCGAGCGGCGATTGCGGTCTTCCGGACGGGGATCGGGTTTCCAGGCATACCGGCTCAGGTTGGGTGGCAACTCGGGGCGAGAGCTCGGCCCAAACATGCGCCTGTGCAGTTCCCCAGAACAAGCCAGCATGGCGTCGCGCAGCGCCTCTCCTTGCAACCGCCAGCGCGGATAATGCCAGAGCAAGCGGTTCTCCCGGTCAGCTTCCCAGGCTGCTCGATGTTGCGGCCACGACAGATCCACTTGCGAGCTTTGCCGATAGGTGGCCGACAACACAACCAGGCGGTGGATGTGCTTCAAACTCCAGCCATTTTCCACCAACTCCACCGCTAGCCAATCAAGCAGGGCAGGGTGGCTGGGAGGATCGCCGACGACGCCAAAGTCATTGGGAGTGGCGACGATGCCGGTGCCGAAATGTTGTTGCCAGAGCCGATTGACGATGACTCGGGCGGTCAGCGGGTGGTCCGGCCGGGTCAGCCAGCGCGCCAGGCCTGCCCGACGCCCCGTGCTTCGCACCCCAGGCGCCACTGTGGTGTTTGGAGTTTCCTGCGGGAGAAAATGGGGAAAGCCTGGCTCGACCAGCTCGCGTGGTTTGCGCCAATCGCCGTTGGCCAAGCGATAAGTTGGCGGCGCGACCAGCCCCACGTCGCACACACCCATGATTGTCGGTAACGGCTGCGGTCGGGCAACGGGCAGACGATTCATCTGCTCAGCCAGCCGCTGATACTTTTCTTTGAGCGGGGCGGCCATTTTCGCAGGGGCTTCCTGCATTGCCCGCTCGAGTTGCTTTTCGGCCATCGCGGCTATCTGCATCTGATAAGGAGTTCGTTCCGCCCGCGGCGTAAGAACGGCTTGCTGAATACCCGCATGGAAACGCTCCAGCGCACGCTGCCGAAGCTCGTTGCGTTTGGGAGCCACCAACTCTTCCATTTGCTGGAGCACGGGACGGGCAACCGATTCCCATTGCCGCAACTGTGCCTGGTACTGCTCACGTTCGTTCGGCGAGGCGAGCGGCAGGTCGTCTCTGGGCAGCAGGGCCGCAAAAAACGCCTGCAAGCGGAAGTAATCCATCTGCGTCGTCGGATCATACTTGTGGTCGTGGCAGCGGGCGCAGCCGACCGTTAGGCCCAGAAACACCAGACCTGTCACTTCCGTCACATCGTCAAGGATTTCCTGCCAACGCTGCTCCAGATTGACTGCGTTGAATTCATCCGGCCACAAGCGCAGGAAGCCGGTAGCGATCAAAGCTTCGGGATTCTCAGGTTCCAGCTCATCCCCAGCCAATTGCTGCTGGATAAAACGGTTGTAAGGCAAGTCGGCGTTGAAAGCGCGGATCACATAGTCGCGATAACGGTAAGCGTCGGGGCGATGGTCATCCGCTTTGAAACCATCCGTTTCTGCATAGCGCACCAAGTCGAGCCAAAACTGGGCCGCCCGTTCCCCGTAATGCGGCGAAGCCAGCAAGCGATCCACGACTCGCTCCCAGGCATTTGGCGAATCGTCACTCAAAAAGGCGTCTTGCTCCGCCACGGTCGGTGGCAAACCCGTCAGGTCGAACGTTACTCGCCGCAACCACGTCAACTTGTCTGCCGGCGGATTCGGCGCCAACCCTGCTTCTTCCAACCGCTCCAGAATGAAATAATCCACAGCATTCATCGCCCAGTCGCGGTGCTGGATTCGTGGCAACGGTACCTTCTTCGGTTTCACGAAGGCCCAGTGGGGCGGTTCGTCAGTTCGGCGCCCTCCCTTTTGCTCGGCAAACACCGTCAGCGTGATGACCAGCAATACCGCAACGCCGGCTATCCAACGGTGAGGCATTTCAATTCTCCATCACGATGACCGTGGGCAGGCTGAGGCAAGGCGTGAGTAAGTCTGGGCAAGTTTCCGTTAGCGAGCGGGGTGGATTTCCTCTCCCGAGGTGCAGCAGCCCGAGCCCTATAGGCAATCTGGTATTGATGCTAGCGAAACGCTCAGATAATTTCAAGTCCCCACAACGCAAACTCTTGTCGCCGCCAATCACTCTCAAGGCTACCTGAACGATGCACGGAGGCGAGCATGTTGCGTAAAACGACACGGCTGGCTGCCCTGGTTGTTACGCTCTTCGGGGCGTGCGTGGGCTGGTGGCTGCGCTGGGAGATCATCGCCTACTATCATGCCTGGTGTTGGCATCACGCACCTAGGGATAGTCGGCAACACCACGCGGAGAGGCTGGCGGAGTTGGGTGAATCGGCCTGGCCCGCCATAGCCTGGCTGCTGAAGCAAACCCAAGCCGATCGCAGCGACGCCGCGGTGAACCTGCTGGTTTCGTGGTGGCGACATTTGCACGGCAGCGGGCGGTTCGCCACCATGTTGCACGGAATCGCGCGCGCCTGGCCGGGTTTGACAGAATCAGGCCAGGCCTGTGTCTTGCAAAGTTTGGTCCAGTTTGTGAACGAACCCATTTCCACTCTAACCGAGGCAATGGCCAGCCCGAAGCAGCAAAAGCCAAGCCAAGCGGCAGGCAATCAAGACGATGGCGGCGTCGCCCAGTCGGCTGAGCTGGCCAACGCCATCCGTGAGTGGTTATTAGAAGTGCAACCGCTACCATTCATTTCAGGCCGTCTCCCTGCGCTGCAGCTGACCCGATGGGTCGCGTTACAGCTTGCCCAAGTGGTCAGCGAACACCCTGAGCCGGCCGCTTCATCAGCAGGCTGGCCACATGCTCATTCCGATCTAGCTAACTGGTGGCAGTGGTGTCGGCAGCTGGCGGATTTGGCGCTGCTGGATGGGCGTGAGGAAGTGCGACAGGAAGCGGTTCGCTTAGCTGCTTTGCCCCAAGTGGCTCTCAAGGCACGACTTGCGCGGCGGCTCCTAGAACCGCCCGCAGAACCTAGCCCGGCGGTGCGGGCGTTACTTATCATAGCGGTTGGCGACGCCGCCAGCCAGGACGTGGCGCCCAGCGAAGAATTGGCGCGGTTTCTTCATGACGTA
This sequence comes from bacterium HR36, assembly GCA_002898995.1. GTDB lineage: Bacteria > Planctomycetota > Planctomycetia > Gemmatales > HRBIN36 > HRBIN36. The sequence continues at coordinate 616 of BEIM01000249.1, read as the reverse complement.
AGTGAGGACGTGCGGGCCAGTTGCGAGCAAGTCTTGCGTGCGCGGGGGCTAACTGCCCGACAAATCCAATTGGCCCGCCTCTGGACGCATCCCGATCCCCTCATGCGGGCACAAGTTCCGCAACTCCTTTACCAGGAGACGGATTTAGACCCGGTACCGTGGCTGGACCGGCTCAGCCGCGATACCTCACCGTTAGTCCGTGCCGCCGCCGTCCGCACCGCTGCTGAGCATGTGGAAGTTCGATTCGCAGCTCGACTTATGGAGTTGGCAGAAGAAGATGTCAGTCCTACGGTGCGGCAATTAGCGGCCTATTACCAGCGAGAAATGCTCGCGCGGCAATGAAATCTCATGCCAAATGTGCGGACGGTACGCATTATGCAAGAATCGAAACCGGCAATTGGGGAAAGCGTTCGCCGTAAACCCTTGACCTGACAAGAACACAGGTATAGAGTTTTTCGGAGATGAGGTACGAGCGCAGCGGAGGCGCGGGCACCGTACCCAGCCGCAGTGCCGTGCCGACTCGTCGCTTAGCGACCTCTCCCAAGTGTGGGTTGACCCGTGGCCCAGTCCTTGCTGGCTGGTCCACGTCAGGCGGACGAGCATCGGGGCGGGCGAG
>BEIM01000248.1 GCA_002898995.1 bacterium HR36 | reverse complement strand
TACGTTCGCCGCAGGAACGGGTCGAAAGTTTGCCCGATGAGGAACTGCTGCCTCCTCCTCGTTCGGAGACCGAAACCCTGCCGAATAGCGAGCACTGGCACGAAGTTTTCCGCGAGGCCGCCTCTTGCTGGCTGCTGACTCTCGGTGTAGATGACTTGCTATTACTGGGCTTACGCTGGCGCTATCGGTTGAGCCAACGAGAAGTGGCCCAGCTCTTGGGAGTTCACGAAGGCACTATTTCACGCAGGATCAGCCAGTTGCGCGACCGTTGCCTGGATTATTTGACGCAGCGCCTGGAGCAGGCGGGTTGGACGGGCGAAGATATTTCCGTGCTGCTGTATCAGGAGATGGGACAAGTGCTCCTGGAATCGCCTCGCTGCTCGGCCCGGGCCTTAGCCCAGTTACTGACGAGACATGGCCTGACCGTGTCGCAAGATAGCAGTATCTCATAGACCTTTGTGCCTTTTGCCTGCTTTCGTGCCGTAAAATTCTGGTAAACTTTTTCTCTTTCCAGATGGAGGGCTTTATCCATGTCCACCGATGCAACTACCCAGGGTGCGCGCCTTGAAGAAGAAAGGCTTCTTCATGGGTTAATCACGCGGGGGCTACTTGCCGAGGAAGAAGTGCAAGAATGTCGTCAGGCGCTGGCTCCAGGCCAGGGAGTTTCCGAATTGCTGCGGGAATTGGTCAAGCGCGGTTATCTCACCGTCAGCCAGGGGCGACGCGTTCTTCGCAATCTCGATGCCTTGCTTCAGCAGCAAATCCCCGGCTATTTGCTCCTGGAGAAGCTGGGGGAAGGCTCGATGGGGGCCGTGTACAAAGCAAAGCAGATTAGCGTGGATCGCCTGGTGGCAGTGAAGATTCTCAAGCCGAGCTTGGCTGCAAACACGGGTTATATCAACCGCTTTCTTCGCGAAGCCAAGATTGCCGCCCAATTGTCCTCCAACAATATCGTCCAGGCAATTGACGCGGGCGCTGCGGGCAAACTTTATTACTTCGTCATGGAATACGTCCAAGGCCGCACCATCAAGCAGGAATTAGAAACTGGCCGCGTTTTCGACGAAAAGGAAGCCGTTGAAATCGTCCTCCAAGTGGCGCAAGCCCTCGAACACGCGCATCGCCGCGGCCTAGTGCATCGCGACGTCAAACCCGCCAACATCATCCTCACTACCGACGGCATCGTCAAACTCGCCGACCTCGGTCTGGCACGCCATACCCATGATCGGGAACTCAATAAAGTCGAGCAGGGCCTGACCATCGGCACTCCGTTCTACATCGCCCCGGAGTTGATCCAGCTTAAAACCGAACCCGATATCCGCGCCGACATTTATTCCCTGGGGGCCACGCTCTACCAGATGGTGACAGGTCAACCGCCGTTCCCCTACCAAGATGTTCGCAAAGTGCTCCTCGGGCATCTCCGCGAAAAACCCAAGCCTCCTGACCAAATCAATCCCGACCTGTCCCCAGGACTGTGCGAGGTCATCGAACGCATGATGGCCAAAGAACGGGAGAAACGCTACCAGACGCCTGCTGGTGTAATCGTGGACTTGGAATGTCTGCTGCGCGGCGAACCTCCCAAACTTGCTCGAGAATCTTCCTCACGGCAGCAGCAACGGCTCGAAGCCTTGCGATCCCTAGCCGAGGCCGAGACCGTTGAGGCCGAAGCCCGCGATGTCCAATACGAACCCCCGAAATCCTCATCTCTTACGTTTGCCTGGATTGGGCTGCTCTTGCTGAGTCTGCTTTTGAACGTTTACCTGCTATTTTTCCGCTAAAGCTCTGCCGCCGACGCGTCGAGGCACCAGACGCTACCTGAAGAGCTTGGGTTGCAGACAATCGAGCCTGGGTGCAAAATTCGCCTTGATTCAGCTCCAGCCGATCGGTTAGTATGGTGGGGGGCCGCGAAGGCACCGTTCGTTTTGCCGCGGGGTGGACTATGACCATCGCTCCTTCTACCGCTTGCAAACCAGATAGCTTGGCACCGACCCGCATTGCCTCTGGGCCGAGTCCGCACGCCAGCGCGCGCACCTGGTACGCTGCCGCACTGGGCACGGTGGCAGCTTGGGTTTTGTTCCGCCTGGTTTACTTGGTCTGGTGGTGTCCATTCGACTTAGCTCCGGATGAAGCCCATTACTGGGACTGGTCGCGCCAGCTTGACTGGTGCTACTACAGCAAGGGCCCATTAGTAGCCTGGTTGATATATCTCGGGGAAAGCCTGTGTGGCCCCTGGCTAAAAGACGTTCATGGGACAACTATGCCGGCCGTGCGACTTCCCTCCTCGATTTGTGGAGGCTTGCTCGCTTTCGGGGTCTTCGTCCTGACCTGGCAGATAACCGCTTTCCCCAGTTTAGCCTTCCTCACCATGTTGGCGGTCATGCTCACCCCGCATGTTTCCGTGTTGAGCACCCTGATGACCATTGATTCGCCTTTTTTGTGCCTCTGGCAATGGAGTCTGGTCGCTGCTTATTACGCTTTGGGTCTAAACCGGTTGCACCGCGTGCAAGACCCCGCCAGCGACCTCCTACCCCCCGCGTACACCATGCAATCCGGCTCGAACTCTTCCCGCTGGGTGTCCTGGCTTATTCTCGGACTACTCATTGGCCTGGGTGTCCTAGCCAAACCGACCATGCTTTTGTTTCCCGCTTGTCTGATGCTCTTTCTCGTCATGCACCGCGGCATGCGTGCTCTCCTTAGTCGGCCGGCAGTATGGTGTGCCCTTGGCCTGGCCGCGCTTGTCGGGGCGGGTCCGATTCTCTGGTGGAACGCCCAGCATGACTGGGTTACTTTTCGCCACCTTTTCGCTCAGGCCGCACTCGTTGGGCCGATTCGCTGGCGACCGTGGGGCTGGCTCGAGTACCTCGGCGTGCAAAGTGCCCTGCTACTTGGCACCGGTATGGTTGCCTGGTTGGCGGCCTCTCTCTGGGCTGTACGCTCCCACCAGCCCGCCAGCGGCTTCCTGCTGGCGTTCTCCTGGCCTGTATTCGTGGTGTTTGCCGGTTTCAGTTTTCGCACGCCTATTCAACCCAACTGGCCCGTCTCCGCATACCTCGCAGCCATTCCGCTGACCGCCTGCTGGCTCCGAGCCACCTGGTTTCAGGCGGGCACGCCCCGCCTCGCGCGACTTCTCCTCTGGCCGACTGCTCTCATTGCTCTATTGCTCACCATCCATCTTCACGTCCCCCACTTGGCTTACCACCTCGGTCTTCTGCCAACATTAGCTCGACTCACCGGTCGCGATACCGAACCGCAATGGCCGCGACGCTTTGATCCCACCTGCCGGCTATTAGGCTGGCGCGAAATAGCCCTCGCTCTCCAGCACTGCCGGGAGCTTTGCCAGCGCTCTCGCTTTGATCCGATCCTGGCCGCTACTCCGTACGGCACCGCTGCCGAGCTGGCCTTTTATCTCCCAGACCAACCTCGTGTCTATTGCCTCAACCGAGCCAACGGCATGCGCTACACGCAATACGACCTTTGGCGGCCTAATCCTCTAGCCGACCCACAGCGCTTCACTGGACGGATATTTTTGTGCGTCGGCCCGTTGTCAGCGCAAGCGCGCGCGGGTTTTGCCAGCGTGACGCTACTCCAAACCGTAGTCATACACCGCTATGGTTGCGAAATCGCCCGCGAGTACATTTATCTCGCCCAGGACTTCCGGGGCTTCCCCGAGGACGGCCAGCTGCCGCGCTACTGACCGCTCAGCGTCAGTGTCTGCTTATGCTGCCTGTTCGGCAAGATTCGGCCAAGCGGTCAAATGCACGACCCCGACGCGCTGCCCCGCGGAATTATAGAAATAAATCCGCCTTTCTGAGTAGGCCCAAATAGCCTGTGTCCGCAGACGCCGCGGACCGCGTACTTCCCACATCAAACCTGCTATCCCTGGCCCACGCCGCAACACGTGCTCCAGAAACTGCACTTGATGCGGGTCTAGTGCATCCTGCTCGCATAGGCTTCGCAGCACATATTCCCTGAGCGATTCCAGCGTCGCCAAGGTTGCGGTTGCGCTACCGACCATCGGGCCACCTTTTCCCAGGAGATCGTTCAACGCGGATTATCGGCTTCAGCAACACCCACCTTGCAAGCTCCTGGGCCTGCTTTTACTAGACCCAGGTTAATTCAAATGCGGCCCAGGCTTTCTAAAGCACGCAAAACGGCTATGCCGACGGCAGTGGCCAGATTGAGACTGCGCACTTTGCCGCTAGGTAACGGTATGCACACTTGCCAAGCCCTGCACTCCGCCAACAAACTTTCCGGCAAACCACGCGATTCGCATCCAAATACTAAGCAATCCTCATCCCGATAGGGCACACGATGGTACGGCTGTCCACCTCGGGCTGTAAACAACCACATCTGCTTATTTCCTATATTGCCTCGAAACTCCTCCCAGTTCCGATAGCGCACCCAATCCACTACGTCCCAATAATCTACACCCGCCCGACGCAACGCTCGGTCATCGAGACGAAATCCCAGCGGGCCCACTAAATGCAATCGGCAACCCGTAGCCGCACATGTCCTCGCTATATTCCCCACGTTGGGTGCTATCTCCGGCTCCACAAGCACGACATGCAGCATCCGCCACCTCCTCGTCGTCCTGCTGCCAGGCTGGTTCCCCTACGTCTCCTGCCACTATATCTTACCTATTCACTACGATCGCCACTTCCCGACCGCGAATATCCAGCTATCGTATGAAAAGAACTTTCCCATTTGCCATGCCGATGCTTACAGTGCTAGTGGGCGGAGATATATGTCTATATAAGCTTTCGCCGCCTACTGATACTGATCGGGCGTGCTTTCTTGCGATTGATCGCACTCGTCCCTTGCGCTAGCTGGGGCTACATTTACTTAGGCAGCCATGATGCGCATTTTCTCCAATCCGCGGATGAAATATGTGCGGCTCGGTGTGCGAGTCCTCGGATGGATTTTTCTTGCGCTGGGGGCAGGTGTACTGCTAGTCGCTATCCTCGCATACCGCCACAACCTCCCTTTCCTGACAGACATTTCCCTGCCTGAGCCCCTGACGGCATTAGTCGCCAGCACCGTGCCGATTCTGAACACGCTAAGCCACTGGCTCGGCATTACCGTTTGGTTCGTGCCCATCGTTTGGCTGGTGCTCGTGCTCACGCTCCTTCGTGAAGACGGCCAGGGTATTTGGGTTCTTCGTTTAGCCGGATGGTGCCTCCTCCTTGTCGCCCTAAATGTCAGCATCGCCTCCTGGACGCAAGACATGGATCGGTTCGGATTAGGGGCGCATCTAGGAACTGCAATATATAGCTTCGCTACCATGTACCTGGAGCCTACCGTCATCCGGGTGCTGGCGCCACTTGTCTCATTGCTCGCGCTCTTATTAGCCCTAGATCGGGCCTTGATTCGGCCGATAGTTTTTCTCGTTATGTTAGTAAAAGGCTCTGTTTCCCGTCGTTTACGTCAATCGCTAATTCGCAATGCTTTCCGAAACTTGCGAGAGCCTTTGCCAGCGCCTAAGCATGCGGCGCCCCGGACAATCGAAGACATTCCCATCCGTGTTTACACGCGCACCAACAGAGAAGTATCAACAAACGATGCGGTGGCCGCCACTTTAGATCGGGCATCGAATTCGGCCTCACAAACTGTTGGGAAATTGCCGCCGCTTGACTTACTTGATGACCCGGATCCGTTCCCCATCGAATTACATGAGCAGAAACTCCGCGAACGCGCCGCCAAACTCGAACAAACCTTCGCCGATTTCGGTTATCATGTGCGCGTCGTGGGCATCAATACTGGTCCCGTGATTACGCAGTATGAAGTCGCCCTAGAAACTGGCTTGCGCGTCAACAAGATC
>BEIM01000247.1 GCA_002898995.1 bacterium HR36 | reverse complement strand
CAGCGAAAATGCGAAAATTGCGATCGCGCATTTGGCCTGCCCATTCTTGCAACAACTCCCGTCCGTAACGGCGCAGGCGCGGATCGCGGAGCATAACCAGGCGGGAATCTAAGTTTTTCGGAGGCACGCCCTGCTCGACAGCGTAATAAACTAAGCGGCGTGCTAAATCTAATTCCCGCACACAGCTACGACACCAGTTCGCCACCTGCGTTGTCAACACACTCGTGATCCGTAGCTCCTCGCAAAATCCCGCTAACAGCAGATTAATCCCCGCGGAATCTACCTCCGAAAGTTCCGTCAGGTTCCCTACACCCATCAGCATGCGCACCCCCGGGTAGCGTTTTCGCACCTCTATATATCGTGCCAGCGATGCCGCGAAACCACTGCCGATGGGTTCTAATATCGGATCCACCCGAAAAGGCACACCGTGTTGCGAAAGCCATTCAAGGTTGCGGTCCAGGCCGGCTAAGGTGGCGGGAACATCCGGAATAAGCACCACTTCGCAACCCCAGTCTGGCGCCGCTTCGATATTCGAGCTATTCACGCTCAGGACTAATTCCGCGCCTGCGCGAACCGCGTCACGGATTTCCTGAATATTGAAACTATCTATGGATACCCTCAGTCCCGCATCGCGCAACCATTTGACCGTATCGGCGATCCCTGTCCAGGTTTGAGCGGGATCGCAACCGAGATCAATAACATCGGCACCCTCAGCATGCAGCCGTTTGGCCTCGGCTAATAAGGCGTCGCGCGGCCAGCGGGGAGCGTGATTGATTTCCGCCAGGATCTCGATGTGGTAGGGTTCTAAGTTTACTTGCTTACGCTGGCCGAAATAGATGGGCAAATCCATCAAATCTTTCGGGCCAACTTCCACGGGAACCCGCGTCTTTGCTTCGATGACACTTACATCTCCGCCACACCATCCCGGGATCATGATACGATTTACGCCCTCGGGGAGGTCGAGGTGTCGGGCGATCCATTCGGGCGTCATCAATGCTGCCACACTTATATTAAGAACCGCCACCTCATACTCCCAACCTGCTCGGGGTGCTAATTCTGCTAACACACGCCTGAGTGCGGGTTCGGCGAGTTTTCCGGTGACAAATAGGTAGCGCATGGAACATCCGAACTTTTGCTAATGCCCGGTTGCCCGGATTGAATGGGCCAAGCGTGCCTGGCGTACCTAGCTGCGGCTACGCTTCTGTATTTTTAGTTGGCCACAGGTGCTCATTCCGGTTGGCCAGTTTGCGTGCGTCTTTAAAGTTCCGAAACCAGGGAGATCCTACTCCACCCATTTCTTAGGAAAGCCAGGCAATGGGGATCCCGGTTCCGGTTTCCAGGTAGCTAATTGCTCGATGCGTTTAGCTAATTCGAAATCGAGTTCGGTGATGCCGCGGACTTTGTGAGTTTGCAATTTCACTGTAAGCTCGGCATAACCGAGGGTCAGATCGGGATGATGATAAGCGGCTTCGGACAGAAAGCCGATCGCGTTCGCCAGGAGCAGAGTATGCGCATAACCTGGCGTGCGATACTTGCGCCGCAGCCATCCCTCCCGGTATTCCCACTGCGGCAGTTGTTGCAACCGCTGCTGAATCTCTTCATCGCTCAGCACACGCAGCTCGACCATGATATACCTCCTGCCCGGCCAGGGCTTAGTGTTACAGTCGAGTGAATGGGCTCGCCTCGATTGCGCGCTGCTCCTCCGCCTATTCTGGGAGCGCTCTAGCTAAGTTTCGAGCGCTTGTCGAATACCGCCCACGGATCCGCACGCATAGCTGGATTTATTGGTGCTGTTCGGAAGCGTAAGTCGCATAGCAGCTTTCGGTTTCCCAAAGGCTGACAGAGACGATGGGAAATCCTTCTTTTCTGGCATAATCGTAAATCAAGCGGGCGATGTTTTCCGCGGTCGGGTTTACATCTAATACATAGAACGGCTCACCGAGTTGGCGGAGATGAGGTATAATCGGGTCGTCGCGGTGCAGGATCATTTTGTGGTCTAAGTTCGCGTCAATCCAGCCCTGGATGACCCGCTTAATCTGCGTAAAATCCATTACCATGCCGCGCGCATCCAGGTCTGGGGATTCCAGTGTAATGATGGCCTTGCCATTGTGTCCGTGAAGAAAGCGACATTTGCCCTCATAATTAAGCAGGCGATGACCGTAACAGAAATAAATCTCCCGGCTGACGCGGTACATGGAGCAGCTCCCTCGAAAGGTCTGGCGCGTATAGCAGCTTGCAGCGGGTGTCTAAGTTTGGGTTTAAGTAAGGGAAAAGAGTGCGCAGCTAGTTGGGTATATAGAGTCGGGCGCTTAGCGTTGCGCCGTGAAAATCAATGCTCGGTTGCCTGCTTATCAGGATAGTTGCTGGGCTCAGTTGCATATTCCGTAGGGTCGGGCAGAGCGCATTGGGCGAAGGCCCGCTGGCGTTCGGCACATTTATTACAGCGCCCGCAATGGCGGTGGTTCTGCGGCGCGATGCAAGAGAAAGTCCAGCGAAGTGGCAAATGGCGACCCAGCGCGAGCACCTGGGACTTATCGAGCAGGCGCAAAGGCTGGAGAACACGGAGTTGGGCCTGGCAAGCCTGGTTAACTAAGTCGGCCATGCGCTGCATGAAAGTAGGCGTGGCATCCGCGAACGGGTTACCACGCAGGGTTCCCAGGGCCAGCACGCAAACCTGGTGCAAGTGGCACCATAATAAAGCCTTGCTTAAGAGCAATACGTTGCGGCCGGGTAAATAAACCGCGTCATCGGCAGAAGCCGCGCCTGGCACATTTCGGCCGTCTAAGCTCCAGTGTCTGTCGTAAAGATCCGCGACCGGGAGATCGAGGATAACTACTGGCCGCAGGCTGGGCTGGTCCAACGCCTGCAGGAAGTGCCGCAGGTAACTAAGCTCGACCGTTTCCCAGCATAAGCCGCAGCGGATATAGATCGGCTGCACCAGGCGCTGGCGCTGCGCCGCCAGGCCGAGCAATACCGCACTGTCCAGACCGCCGCTGACCAGGACAGCCAGCGGCACCTCTTTCGGTAAGTCCGCCCAGTCCACTGCCATCATCTCTTGCATTGTATCGGCTAAGGGAGGTGATGGTATCGTGTGCTAGAGTTGGCGGGTGGACGTAGGCATAGGTGCGGCGAACATGTCTGGCCGTGCCCGGGAGCAGGAACGCTACCACGAGCCAATTCGCCTTGCCGACGTTGACGCACGCTGAGGCCGGGGCGATAATGGGCGGATAGAGGCAGCGCGAGGCAGCAACTCGGAGTCGTGCATGCAAGATAACAATTTCGAACTGAAAATCTTCAGCGGCCGAAGCCATCCGCAACTGACGGCGGAGATCTGTCGGTGCCTGAATGTTCCCCAGGGCAAGATCTCGTTGGGGAATTTCCCCGATGGTGAAATTTCCGTGCGCATTGAAGAAGACGTTCGGGGGCGCGATATTTTCATCGTGCAGCCGACTTGCCCGCCGGTCAACGAAAACCTGATGGAGTTGCTCATCATGATGGATAGTTTCCGCCGCGCCAGCGCTGCGCGGATTACGGCGGTGCTGCCTTATTACGGTTACGCCCGGCAAGATCGCAAGGACGTGGGGCGTGTGCCGATTTCCGCGAAACTGGTGGCGAATTTGCTCACGGTAGCAGGTGCTAATCGCGTGCTCACCGTGGACCTGCATGCGTATCAGATTCAAGGTTTTTTCGACATCCCCGTGGACCACCTACTGGCCGCCCCGGTTTTCGATGACTACATCCAGCGAAGCCTGCGCCTACGCCCCGAGGATATCGTCATCGTCAGCCCGGATGAGGGGCGGATTAAGATGGCGTTGGCCCATCAGAAAAAGCTCGGCGGTGGCCTGGCGATTGTGGATAAGCGGCGGTCGAGTGCCACGGAGACCCGGCAAGCGAACCTGATTGGTGATCCGCTACGCGGCAAGGTGGCTTTACTGTTCGACGATATGATTGCCACCGGCGGCAGTATCGTGGGAGCAGCGCGGGTGTGTCAGGTCCACGGGGCGCGAGCTATTTATGCATTTGCGACGCATCCGGTGCTCTGCGGCCCGGCCATTGAACGGTTGCGGGAAGCGCCGTTCGATGAAGTGGTGGTTACCGATAGCATTCCCGTGCCCCCCGCGAAACGTTTGCCGAACTTACGCATCCTGAGCTTGGCCCCGATGCTGGGCGAGGCCATCCGGCGTATTCATCGCAACGAATCGGTCAGTGCCCTGTTTCAATAACCATGCACTGGGATGACATCCTGACCGACAATCCAGCCGAGATCGGCTTCGACAGGGCGCGGTTGCAGCGTGCTTATGACTGGTTAGCGCGCTGGACGAAAGAGAACAAAATCCCGGGAGCAGCTCTCTGCGTGGGTGGGCGAGGGAAAATGTTGCGTCCGCGCTTGTTTGGCCGGCAGGATCCCCATGCCCCCACCCCGTTGCGGCCGGATGTGTTGTTTCTGGTGGCTTCAGTTACCAAGCCGGTCACTGCGACGGCAGTGATGATGCTGGTGGAGCGGGGCTACCTGCGCTTGGAAGACCGCGTCGTCGAGTACGTGCCGCAGTTTGCTCAGCACGGCAAGGAGGCAGTGCAAATCCGCCACCTGCTGACGCACACTTCGGGCCTGCCAGATATGTTGCCCAATAACGAGCAATTGCGCGCTGCCCACCAGCCGTTGTCCGCGTTTATCGAGGAAATTTGCCGCACGCCGCTGCTGTTTTTGCCAGGAACGAAAGTCAGCTATCAAAGCATGGGTATTGCCATGCTGGCGGAAATAGTCCACCAAGTCAGTGGCATGACGTTACGCGATTTTTTGCGGAAGGAGGTGTTCGAGCCGTTGGGCATGCAGGACACGTCGCTGGGTTGGCAGCCGGAGAAGCGCGAACGGATCGCCCGTGTCCGCATTAGTCCCGAGCAAGAAAAGACGGACTGGCATTGGAACAGTCCGTATTGGTTAGGGTTTGGAGCCCCGTGGGGCGGGCTGATCACGTCGGCGAGTGATTTTGGGCGCTTCTGCCTGATGATGCTGGGGCAGGGGCAATTCGGTGCGGTGCGAGTGCTCAGCCCGGCGACGGTGCAGGCGATGACGTCTAACCAGCTGGCCTGCATGCCGCAGGTGCCGGAAGAGGACCGCCGGTGCCGACCCTGGGGACTGGGCTGGCGCTTAAACTGGCCTGCTTCCAGTGCAAACTTCGGCGATCTACTCGGGCCACGCACCTACGGCCATTGGGGTGCCACCGGCACCTTGTGCTGGATCGATCCCGACCGCGACGCCTTCCTGGTATTGTTCACGACGCAACCGCAGGAACCCGAAGGCCGATTCCTCGCCCGGGTCTCTAATTGCGTGGCTGCCGCTATTCTGCCGGCGCGTTAGCCTCGGGCTAGTGGTCAGCTTCCAAAGGTGAATCCGGGTCGAGGAGAAAGCGTGCCGCAATCAAATAGCCGTCCGGCGTTGGCTGGACACGCAAGATACTGGCCGGGAGTGCCACCGTGCCAGGTACCCCGTCGTGGACGGGCGCGATCTGCACCTGCTCTTCCGGCAGCGGTCGCGGCGACAGGAAACTGATGCCCGTGGAAGAAATGTCCTGGCCGATCACTTCAATTTGACGTGGGCCCTGTTCATCGGGCACGCCATATTGCACCAGCATCGGCTCTTGGAAGGCGAAACGCTCATGCTGGCGGCGCTCCGGCGTGGCCATGAGGTGGGCGCGGAGTTGCTCCAGAAACATCGGGCCAAACGATTCCAAAATGTCGCGCTGTCGCGAGGTGTACTTGCCGACATACTCCATTTCGATACGCACGCGCGTGGCGCCCGACCAGGCCGGCTCGAACCAGAGGCGCAGCTCGAAGACGTCCCGCGTCAG
>BEIM01000246.1 GCA_002898995.1 bacterium HR36 | reverse complement strand
TCCCGTGTTATACGCTTCCGGCCGGCAGGGTTGGGCCTCTTGGCACCTGGCAGAACGCGGCACGGACATCCGACCCATCTTCGAGGCCATCTTGCAGTATGTACCGCCACCGCTGGCCGATACTTCAGCTCCGCTGCAAATGCAGGTAGTCAACTTGGACTACAGCGAATATCTCGGGCGGATCAGCATTGGGCGAGTGTATGCGGGTCGGTTGCAGCGAGGCCAGACCGTGACAGTGATCAAAGCTGATGGCCGCCAATGCTCCGGCCGGGTGGAGTATTTGTTCGTTTTCGATCGCCTGGGCCGCGCCGAAGCTGAGGCAGTCGAGGCAGGCGACCTGTGTGCCGTTGCGGGTCTAGAAGGCGTAGGCATAGGCGACACCCTGGCCGATCCAGAACAACCGCGACCGTTGCCGCCACTGCGTGTCGAGGAGCCGACTCTCGACATGCTCTTTCGCGTCAACGATTCTCCCTTTGCTGGTCGCGACGGAGTTTACCTAGCGAGTCGGCAAATCCGGGAGCGGCTGCTGCGCGAGTTGGAACGCAATGTCGCGCTGCGACTTCGTCCCGGCCCGCGCGGCGACGAGCTGATTGTCTCGGGGCGGGGCTTGCTGCACCTCGCGGTACTTATTGAAACCATGCGCCGTGAAGGCTTCGAGCTTGCGGTGGGAAAGCCGCAAGTGATTCTCCGCGAATCCCAGGGACAAATCCTGGAGCCTGTGGAGCATCTCGTTGTCGAGGTGCCGCCAGAACATATCGGTGCCGTGATGGAATTACTGGGCAGTCGCCGTGCCGAGTGTGTCAAAATGGAAACTGGCCGCGAAATGACTCGCCTGGAATTCACTATTCCAGCGCGTGGCTTGATTGGGCTGCGTACCCGCTTGATGACCGCCACCAGCGGAACCGCCATCATGCATCACAATTTCCTAGAATACCAGCCGTTCCGCGGGCCCATTCCTGGCCGTACCAACGGCGTAATGATTTCTACCGAAACCGGCCAGGCGACCGCTTACGCCATCGAAAACCTGCAGGAGCGGGGCGTGCTTTTTGTCGAACCCGGCCAGGAAGTTTACGAAGGCCAGATCGTCGGCGAGCATTGCCGGGATAACGATTTGCCCGTCAACATCTGCCGCGAACGTAAGCTAACCAATGTGCGCGCCTCCACCGCCGAGAAACTTGTTGTCCTCAAACCCCCGCGCCGGTTGACCCTGGAACTGGCTCTGGAATACATCGAAGACGATGAACTGGTCGAGGTGACGCCCCACGCTATCCGCTTGCGTAAGGTGCATCTGAAAGCCAGCGACCGCAAACGCCAGTTGCGGCAAAGCGCTCTGGCCAATAGTTAGCCCTATTGGCTCGTACATGCGCGGCCGCGACGCGCCTCTGCCACCGTCTTGCATGAGAAAACGTAACGGCCGCAGGTCAACGTATCTTTTTGCCACCCAGTGAAGACGCATTTGCCAAGGAGGGCCTTTTTCTTGATGGCTACTTTCCACGAGCGGATCTTGGTTGCCTAAACCGCATTCCTTGTCAGCCGCTGCTAACTCCATAACAAATCCGTGAATTGGCTATTCTGCCAAGGCGGACTGGTAAGTCGCCTCACTTAGCAGGCGCACCGAAAAGCGCGCTAAGTGGCCACACGAACGTTGCGCAGATTCGGCGGAACAAAGCTGAGATGCAGTGGGTTGCCAGCCGCGTCTTCTAACTGGCTGCCATTCAAGAAAATTCGTTGCCGAATCCAGATGCCGCCAGGGGCATTATCACCGCGTTCAATGCGATAATCGAACACCAGCCGTGTGGTACCACTGCCAGTTACCAGGAAAGCTTGACGTGCCTGGCCACCGATTATGACCTCTAAAAAGGGCCGGGCTCCCGGAGGAAACCGCCAGTAGACCGGTTCCGTAGTCAATACGAAAAAGCGCAACCGGTCGCGGAAACCATAGATCCCAGGTCGGGGGCCCTGCACGCTTACAATGCGCGGTGCCACGCCGTCCACGCGCACGCTCCACGCGTCTGGTGGTGTAAAGCTTAGGGGCACCGGTTGATTGATCGGCCCCGTGATACTACCACCCCGCAACCGAATCGGGCTTTGGATAACGATGCCATCTAAGTCTAAATCATCTGGCCGCACCGTATAGCGGAAAGTAAGGATATTCGTGCCGCTCCCAGCTATATAAGTCGCCAAGCGGGTGCGACTACCGATTTGCAAAGCAAGGGCGGGCGTGCCTGAGGTGGTATCTACATGCACTATGTTGTCGAAAATAACACGGAAATCGAGGTTATCACCCTGCTTATAAAGTTTAGCACTCGGTCGAACTACCTTGAGAATCGTAGTGCTTACGGTGTCGAGTATGTAAGGCTCTATATCGCCAGCACTATCCTGCGCGCGGAAAACTAACCTGCCTTGGTAGTTAGCAAACGCGCTAGGATCACTTCCTGCGGACCCCGGGAGCACATCATTTAGCAAGAAGGTAAATCCTGGCTGCCCCAGGCTTTTCCAAAGCTCTTGGCCACTGGCACCGTCGTTGGCCGCGAAGATGACACCGCCATTGAGTTCGCGCAGGCCGCTGATATAGGAGCTAAGTGACCCGGGACGAATGTCGCGCAACAAGAGAGTCCCAGCGGAGGTCCCATCGGAGCGCCATAACTCGTACCCGCTGCTGCCATCATTGGCCACGAAATAAAGCAGCCCATTAGCATTGACGAGTTGCTGCGGATAGGAGCTGTCGCTTCCGGGACGGATGTCGCGAACCAGTTGCGTCCCAGCGCTGGTACCATTGCTGCGCCAGAGCTCGCGTCCTTGAGCAGGCGACTGCGCTACGAAGTAGAGGATGCCATTAACATTAGTGAGGGCACTGGGGTAGGAACCGTTGAGCCCAGGTATCACATCCGCTACTAGCACGGTGCCGCTAGAAGTACCATCGCTTTTCCATAATTCGTTACCGGCGACCCCATCATTCGCAGCGAAATAAAGTGTGCCGCTAACATTAACTAAGTAGCGCGGGTCGGAATCCAAGTTGGCCGAACCCAGGGGCGGAACCGGCACCACTTGATTAATGTCTGCGACTAATTGCGTGCCGCTGTCGGTGCCGTCACTTTTCCAAAGCTCCCGTCCGTTGCTGGGTGTCCAGGCAGTGAAAAACAGCACCCCGTTGACGTTGGTCAATTGCGTAGGCGCGGATGACACAGAGCCGATCACGATATCCTTGACTAAACTGGGCCCGCTGGCGGTCGCTTTCCACAACTCGGTGCCCGAACTGCTATCAGTAGCGGCGAAGTAGAGCGTGGCACCGGCAGCCGTCAGCGAGGTCGGATTCGAGTCGGCCGTGCCGGGATTGAGGTCACCGACCAGTTCTGTGACCGTACCATCCGTACGCCAGAGTTCCACACCGACATCAGGTCGAAACGCCGTGAAATAGAGCCAACTCCCAACCGGTGTGAGCGATTGCGGATGGGAACTAATGCTACTGGGCGCGATATCGGCTACCAATGTGGTTCCTGCGCTGGTGCCATCCGTGCGCCATAGTTCTCGGCCGTGCACGCCATCGTCGGCGCTAAAATAAACAAAGCCGCCAAAAGCCACCAGGTCTTGTGGCAGCGAAGAGCCCGCGGCGTTGATGTTGCTAATGAGCGAAGCGTTGGGCACGCTTCGGTCTTCCAGCCTCTCAGCGGTGAGCAACACCTGGTGCTTTGCCGATACTGTCCGCTGTGAGCCAGCCCCCAGGAACCGACGTACTCGCTCAAGCATAAGAAAATCCCTGATGCTCGGCCAAGCCCTGGCCAGTCCGTGATGGGAATATCGTCTGGCGCCCAGGAGGATCATGGAGCAAGACGGCATTTTTGCCAGGCTTCGGGTACTTGAAGGCTATGTTATGCCTAATGGGGCGAAATGTATCGAAGACAGGGGTTCCGCAGCCTAAGCTGGTGGGAACAGATAGAATGTGGATGCAAGAGGGCGTAGTGGCGATGGCCGGACTTGATTTGGGCAAAACGGACGCCTACAATGGCAAGCCCTTCGTCGGCCGTCGCCAATTTGGAGTCGAGTGGCGGCTGGCTAATGGCGCCTGACTGACTCTGGGACTCCGAGCGCTGGGTCGGAGAATCACGGCACCAAATAGGCGGCGAGACGGAGGGGTGGCCGAGCGGCCGAAGGCGCCGGTCTTGAAAACCGGTAGGCAGGCAACTGCCTCGTGGGTTCGAATCCCACCCCCTCCGCTGGTCGGGGCCGGTGGTTCAGGGCGGCCCCACGCCGGCAATCAGGCGAGCCGTCTCGACCACGTCCCACCTGGCCGGGCGAGCCGTTGGCCCCCTGATTTCTAGGTGCATGACACCCCGCCCACTGCTTTTGGCGCGCGGCACCCGCGGCGCACGGGAATTCTCTTTGCTCCCTTCACACCAGGAAACACAGATATGCTCGAAACTTTCCGCAATCTCGGCATCATTGCCCACGTGGACGCCGGCAAGACGACACTCACCGAACGGCTATTGTTCGTCAGCGGCGCCAAACATCGCGCTGGTGATGTGGACGAAGGAACCACCACCACCGACTACGATCCTTTGGAACGCGAAAAGGGGATTACCATCCAGAGCGCCGCGGTGACGTTCCTCTGGAGCGGGCACCGCCTTACCATTATTGATACGCCAGGGCACGTGGATTTCACCGCAGAGGTCGAGCGCTCGCTCCGCGTGCTGGACGGCGCGGTGGGTGTTTTCTGTGCAGTGGGGGGAGTGGAAGTGCAGAGCGAGACCGTCTGGCGTCAGGCGGATCGGCATGGGGTGCCGCGCCTGGCTTTCGTCAACAAGCTCGACCGTGTCGGGGCGGATTTCTGGAACGTCGTGGAGGAACTGGAGCGCAAGCTCGGCGTACACCCGGCCGTGTGCGCGATTCCCGCTGGGCAGGGCAGCGACTTTCGCGGGATTATTGACTTAATCGCGATGCAATTCTGGCCGGCTGATGGGGAGGCCACCAACCCGCAACCGCAGCCGATTCCTGACCTGCTAGGCGAAGAAGCGGCGTTAGCCCGCGAACGCCTGCTGGAAACTGCTGCCGGGGCCTGCGACGAGTTGCTGGCGTGTCTGGTCGAGAACCAACCGGTGCCACTGTCGCTCTTGCGGCGGGCGCTGCGGAGCGGTACCTTGGCCGGGAAGTTGGTTCCCGTTTTCTGCGGCAGCGCCCTGCGCTTTCAGGGCGTCCATTTATTGCTCGATGCCATCGTCCATTACCTGCCGTCACCGCAAGATCGTCCGCCGGTACTGGCGCGGCACTTGCCGACGCGGCAGGAAGTGCGGCGTGCCCCGCGCGTGGAGGAGCCAGTGACCGCCCTGGCTTTCAAAACCATCAGCGAGAGTTATGGCGAATTCGTGTTTGTCCGCGTATATTCTGGGGAACTACGACCGGGAATGACGGTGTACAACGCCAGCCGCCAGAAACCCGAACGGATCAGCCACATTTACCAGGTCATGGGCGCGCGCCGCGAGAAGCGCGATGCCGCCCGTGCTGGCGAAATTGTGGCGCTGGTAGGGTTGAAATACACGGCCACCGGTCATACGCTGTGCGATCCCGCCGCCCCTGTGGTTCTCGAAGAAATCCGTTTCCCCGAGCCGGTTATCAGCCAATCCCTGCGGCCGGGCAAGCATACTGATGAAGGCAAACTGGCCGAGGCCCTGAGCCGACTGGTGCGCGATGATCCCACCCTGCGGGCGCGTACTGATCCCGAAACCGGCGAATTGATCCTGAGCGGCATGGGCGAGTTGCACCTGGAAGTGGCCGTCCACAAACTCCGCCGGGATTTTCAGCTCGAACTCGAGGCGGGCAAGCCAACGGTGGCCTATCGGCAAACGTTAGCGCGCCCTGTCGAACTCGAAC
>BEIM01000245.1 GCA_002898995.1 bacterium HR36 | reverse complement strand
TGGGTTGTGGGCAAGCCAGGGACACCCAGTTGGTTACGTGAGGTCTTGCTGGCAGGGGTAGCTGGCGCCGTGTTTGCGCTGGGAGTTCATGGAGCCAGCCAGGATGCCATCCCAGCCTTCGAGGAAGACCAACACCCGCTGCGGGCTCTGCTCCAGGCAGCGCGTAATCACCAGCTGAGCGATAAACAGGCGGTCACCGACCGCGGTCGCCCCATCGCGCTTCACACTGCCGCTAATAAGCCGGCTATTCCCGATCGCCGACTCCCCGATCCCAGCGTGTACTGGCCCGAACAGGCTTTCGGTTACAAACTCATTCGCACGGCGCCGCCCGACCCGAATTACAACTGCCACGGCTGGGTCTTCACCGCTGGCCAGTACATATTAGCACCCGAGGACGTAGAACGGATCTTGGAGGACAACGGCTACTATGAAGTTCCGCAGCCGAAACCCGGCGACATTGTGATTTATTACGACCAGACAGGGATGATAACCCATACGGCGTTGGTGCGGGCGGTGGGTGAGGATGGCTTCGTGCTGGTGGAGAGCAAATGGGGCTGTAGTGGGGCGCGTTATCTGCACTTGCCGGAGCTATGGTTTTCCGCACGGCATGTGTATTACCGCACGGATCGCGGCTCGCATGTGGTGCGCGGTTTAGAAAGCGTCCCCAAGCTGCCGCTGGCCGGGCACTCAGCCAACTTACACGCCCCGTCGGTTTCCGAATAGCTCTATGTGCAGTCGCGGGCAATAGCGATAGCCGTGCTGTTTGCACGCTTCGACGAGCCAGCTGCCTCGTTCGCGCAGCTCTTCGGAAGTAACACCCTGCGGCATGAGGAGGATGCGCTCTCTAGGGACTGGGGGCAGCTGCGCCAACAACTCCTGCACCTCCTGAAGGTCGCGAGGCTCCTCAATGACGAATTTCAACTGCACCTCGGTATAACGCGCCAGCAAGCGGCGCAGCACTTCGGGTTGAATGCGCCGCTGCTCGTGTTGTTGTGCAAAACGGCCTGCTTCCCGATACCAGGGCGTCGAGTTGCTCAATTTGGGGCTGAGGCTGAGCAAATCGCACACCACTTCGCGATAAATGGTTCCTGCGGTTTCGATGGTGATGTGCCGGCCAGCTTGGTGCAAGCTCTGGCACAACTCGGTCAGCTCGGCAAACAAAAACGGCTCACCGCCTGTGATTACGACATAGGGGCAATTATAACCGAGCACTTCGCGCAATAGCTCCGCGACAGACCGGCTTTCGCCTTCCGGTTGCCATGAGGCGTACTCCGTGTCGCACCAGCGGCAGCGCAAATTACATCCGCTGACCCGGACGAACACCGAAGGCGTCCCGGCAAGAATTCCCTCGCCCTGGATTGAATGAAAAATCTCCGCGATTCGGATCATACAGGTTCGTGCCTAATAGCAACGAGCACACCATTGTATCCTATGCACATGGCACCCTGTGCGCATGTTGTGCCACCGCTGGCCAGTTGCTGGAATGGGGCAACGTGATAGGATGAAGGGGAAGGGCATCGGGAAAGCGAAGGGGGTCAGGCAAGGCCATGCGTTTTTTCAGAATCCAGTGCCCGCACTGCCGACGCAGCTTGGAAGTGGAGGAGCAGCAGCGCGGTCGCCGCCTACGCTGCCCGTATCCAGATTGCCGTAAGCTTATCCGTTGGCAAGAAGATGGGACCTGCGTCGCCGAGGTGGAACCACCGCGGGTGACAGCCAGCGTCCAATCCATCGAGTACCGGGACTGGCGGACGGAGCCGCCTCCCCGTCGCGTACTCCCATCTGCTCCAGCTGTTGCGGCCGATGCGGAAGAAGCTGGCGGGCTGGCAGCCATTGCGGAAGCCGAAGAAGTTTCCCTCGACGACCTCCGTGCCCTGGGGTTCTCCCCCGAACAACTGCGTGGGCATTCCCGAGCGGGATTGTGGACAGCGTTATTCTTCCTGGGGCTACTGAGCGTTACCGCCCTGGCCGGTTGGCTAACGTTTCGCGCGGAACAATCTCGCGAACCTCACCTCGCCGAGGAAGCGGAAAAGCTTTTTCGCTCCGGGCAATATTCCCAGGCCTTGAGTAAATACCGGGATTTGCTCCGGCAATTCCCTGGAAGTGCAAGGCGGAGCGAGTACCTATTTTACGAGCAGGCCTGTTTGCTGCGCGCCTTGCTCAGTAATCCCCGAGCCGACATCCAGCGCCTCGCGCGACTGGCCACACAGTTCCTCCGCGACTCGCGCAAGAGTCCCCATTTCCTCGAGCATCGTCGTGATCTGGCCGAGGCTTTGTATCAGGTGGCGCGGCGGGCTCTCGAAGAGGCCAAAGCCAACCTCGACCGCCTACTTCTGGAACAGGTTCAGGAAATTTATGCCGCACTTCAGGAAATCGGTTTCGGCCTGGGTGATCCTGCGGTACGCAGCAACGAATTGGCTCAGGGGATTCAGCAAGCTGACTACGCCCTTCGCCTGGCGGAAGCACGCAATCGCGTACAGCTGGCCATGCAAGCGGCGTTTCACTTGCAACGTCCCACGCTGGTCGCCCAGGCGCAAGAGCTTTTCGCCCGACTGAGCCGCGAGTTTCCCGAACTGGCCAAGGAGCAGCCGATCTTCAAACCCTTAGCCCAATTGGGAGAACTTGAATCCTCTTGGCTAGGATGCCACTCCTGGCTCCAGTGGCAAGTAGCGCTAGCTTGGGCAACTGCTTCCCACGGCACTCCCGCTTTTCCCCTGCCTGGAATTTTAGAGAGCGTTGCTCCTTGGGTCCCTGAGGCAGTGTGGCAGCTCGAAACCGCCATGGCGGGCTCCACATCAGCAACCACACCGACCTCTAATGCAACGCCGCACGCGATGCCTGTCGTGCTTTCTGAAGGTGGCCGGCTCTTGGCTCTGGACGGAGCTTCAGGACGAACGCTGTGGACGGCGAGTTTGACCGGCGAAAAAACCCTCCGCGTGGTCTATCGGCATACCACTGAGCCACGCCTTTATGTCTGGGCTAGCGAAAGGCGGCTACTGGCAGCTATTGACACGGCCAATGCCCGCTTGCTCTGGACACGTCGGATGCCCGGGTATGCTCCCTTCGTCCCGAGCGTCTGCCCGCCAGATTGGTGGCTGGTGGAGCCGACCGGCTGGGTCTGGCACGGCGAGACAGAAACGGGCCGCATTGTAGGTGCATTCTGGCTCGATTATCCGCTCACCGCAGGAATTGGCGTCAATCCCGTCAACCGCTGTGCCTGCGTAGCTACGGCTCAAAATCGCTCCTTCTTGCTCGACCCTCGCAATCGCCGCGCCAGCGTTATGCTCAGCGGACACGAAGCGGGCTCGCTCGCTGGCGAACCTTTGGTATTTCCGGCGGGCGTGGTGTTAATTCTGCGAAAAGGCGAACAAATGCAATTGCTGGGCGTGCGTTTCGCAGACAAAGCGTCTCCTGGCGGGCTGGCGCCCTCCGCTCCATCCGCAGCCGCACCGTCTTCATCTTTGCTGCGCTGGCCTGGCCGCCAACTCCTGGCTACCTTTGCGACAGGCGAAGCTGCCGTGCTCGTAACCGACCGCAGCGAAGCCATCCTCCTCCAGGCCGCTTCCCAACATCCCGCGCGGGTGCTGGGAGGGAGCAAATGGACGTTCACCCTCCCTGCACTTGGCGGAAGCACCCACGCGCCAGCAATCCGCATCTTAGGCGAACGACTCGGCGACTGGTGGCTCGTCACCTCGGGCGCGGTGCTGCGCTTGCACTGGGACGACTACCGCGAACAATTGCGGCAAGAAAGTTACCCGCTGCCGGCAGGCCAGATCCTAGATGCTTCCTGGGATCCGCAGCAGCCTGGGCGCTTCGTGTTGTTGCTACGCGAGCCAGGAGGACAACTCCGCGCCGTCGCCTGGGATCTGCGGCAGACGAACGTCGTTTGGAATCGGGCCATGTCGTCATCGAAACCGTCCGTGGCTAAGCCAGCAGCGAATGCACCGTGAGGTCTGCCGTGTCGGAGCAGGCGTGGGTGGGCGTTGAAATCGGCGGTACCAAGTTGCAGGTGGCCCTTGGAAACGGCGCAGGGGAGCTGTGGTACTTAGGGCGACAACGTGTCGCCGCCGAAGCCGATGCGGCTTGCGTGCGCCAGCAGATCGTGCAGGGCATTCAGCAAGCCCTGGAAGAATCCGGCTACACACCGCGGCAGATCGCTGGCATCGGCGTGGGTTTTGGCGGGCCCGTGGATGATGAGCGAAGCATTGTGCTGGCGTCCTTTCAGGTACGTGGCTGGGCAGGCTTTCCGATCCGCGATTGGCTAGTGGAGACGTTTGGCTGGCCTGCGGTGGTCTGTAACGACGCTGCCGTCGCCGCCCTGGCCGAAGCTCATTTCGGCGCTGGCCGAGGTTGCTCGCCAATGTTTTACATGAATGTCGGCTCTGGTATCGGTGGGGCGCTGGTGGTAGCGGGACGGGTTTATCGCGGTTTCGGTCGCGGTGCGGGCGAAATCGGGCATTTGTGGGTGGATTATTGCTGGGAAGAACCTTGGCCCGAGCCGCGGCGCTGGCGCGATCTGGAGGCAGGTTCCTCGGGCTGGGCCATCGAACGCGCGCTGGCGCGCACCCTGGGCGAACCATGCACGGTACAGGAAGCTCTTCGTCGCCTGGAACACGGGGATGCTCGTATCCAGGTCATCTGGCATCAGGCTATTGACCGCGTGGCGCTGGCCCTGTCCCATGTGGTAGCGCTGTTGGCCCCCAAACGCATAGTGATTGGCGGCGGTGTCTCGCTGGCCGGCGATTCTTTCTTTGCACCGCTACGTGAGGCTTTCGCTCGGCTCGCCTTCGCGCCACTGGCCGATTGCGATATTGTCCCCGCAGCGCTGGGCGAAACCGTTGTCCCTCAGGGTGCTTTACTCCTGGCCCGGCACGGCTTGGATCGCCTCATTTTCGGAAAAACTTGCCCATGATTATCACCATTGACGGTCCTGCAGGCGCCGGCAAAAGCACGGTAGCGCGCAAACTGGCGGAACGTCTCGGCTTCACCTACTTGGACACAGGCGCCATGTATCGCGCCGTGGCCCTGGCCGCGCTTCGCGCCCACATCTCCCCAACGGATGAACAAGCCCTGGCCAACCTTCTCAGCCAGCTCCGCCTGGAATGGTACAACGGTCGCATTTTCCTCGATGGCGAGGATGTGAGCGAGCAGATTCGGCAGCCGGTGATCACCGAACTGGCCCGCCGCGTCGCTGACAGCCCCACGGTGCGAGCCTTCCTTGGCCATTTGCAACGCCATATCGCCCAACAGACCAACCTGGTTACCGAAGGCCGCGATCAAGGCACCAAGATTTTTCCGCACGCCGAGTGCAAATTCTTTCTCACCGCCTCCCCGGAAGTGCGTGCCTGGCGACGTTGGCAGGAGCTGCAAAACCGGGGCATCGCTATCACTTATGAGGAAGTGTTGCGCCAACAACACGAACGCGACCAGCAGGATGCCGCCCGTGCGCTCGCACCTCTGCAACCTGCGGCCGATGCTATCCTCGTGGATACCAGCCAGCTTCCGATTGACGCGGTCGTGGAGCTCCTGCTTGCCCACGTTCGTCAACGCTTGGGTTGGCCTGAATATCCTGAAGGCATCGCCACCGATCGCGCCCGTCCTCCTTCATGATGGTCCCGCCCACGACTCCGTTGGCTACCATACCCAGAGGGCGCTACGCTGTTGTGCCGTGCCGTTATGGCTCCCCACTGGCCAGGTGAAAGCGCTCGCACAAACTGGTCGGCTTGTCTTCGCCCTGGAGGCTATCTGTTGCCTGCCAGGCTCCGCTGCCGTTACACTGATCTTTCGCGCCGAGCCAGCCGAAACTCAGCGGCGCTGTACAATCCCTTGGGGAGAGCGGTGGGGGTCCCCCTGCCGTGTATGGGAAAC
>BEIM01000244.1 GCA_002898995.1 bacterium HR36 | reverse complement strand
CGGAGAATTTGCCGTTGTGGACGCTGGCAGCAAGTTTGGTCCTGGCTGTGGGCCTGGCGGCATGGTGGACAACTGCTTTGCACCGTGAGAACGGGGACTGGGCGTCACACAAGCCAACCGTAGGGGCGGCAGTTGCGTCGTCGCCCGATTCCGCGGCACGATTCGACTTTGGGCCGGAAATGGATGCACGGCGGAATGTCCCGCAACACCAGGGTTTCGCCAATCACGGCCTGGCCAGCGCAGGGCTGCAGTCGGCGGCTCTGCAGCAGCTGCGGCAAGCTCCAGGTGCCGGGTCGATGGCCGGGCTCAGGTCCCTTTGCGAGTCGACAGCGGCCGCGGATGGAAGCGGGCTGCCGCTCAATGCTGCGGAAGCGCCAAAGGCGGCCACCCACCGACCCATCCCGGCAGGGCCGCACAGCCCTTCACAGGCGGATCGCGCTGCCTCAAGTCCAGGCATGGCAGCTGGGGCGCCAGCGCAGGCCGCCCCCGCGGCGCTGGAAGGTAGGGGAGGCGGGATCGCACTGCGGCGAAGCTCGGAGCCAACAGAAGAGCATACCGGACTGGATGGTATAGGTTTGCGCGATTTCACGATCCTGCGCCTGACTCCGATGCTCCAACAGGAGCAGCCTCTCATTCGCTTTGAGGTCATTGAGGGGAGAGATGGTGTTATAAAGCAGCGCCTAGCGCAGAACTTGGCTTCCGAACGCGAGGCGAGGAGAGCAGACGGGAGCGGCCTGGCGCTGATCGCACCAACAGAGGCCCCAGGCCAGCATAACGCTCAAGCCAACAATCTGATTGGCGTGCCACGCTCGGCGGTACCAGCTCTGGGCCCAGGTAATATCGCTCCACCAAATGTCCTGGCACAATCGGCCAGGCCGAATACCGCGCCAGAGCAATTTCAGTTCGGGAACGTGCGGCGTCAACCCCTGGTCAACGCCCAGGTGAGGCATGAGTTCGTGGCACCCTTGCCGTCAGCGGAACTCCAGAACTCAGCCATGCTCATTGTGGAGGTGCCGGTTGACCAAGGGAGTTTGAACTTGGGCCAGCACGCGTCCGCCGTACGCCTGCCAGTGTCCTCGTTCCCTTACGTACCTGCGATCCGCCTGGAATATGCAGAATCGGCCAAGCGGTTGTGCGTCCAGGTAATAGCCCTGGATGGGCAGACGCTGAAATTCGCCGGCACGCGCATGCAGGTCGTCGCCCAGCTGTTTAGCGATGCCGGCCAACCGCTGGGCCAAAGGGTCGTAGCGATACAGCGAGCCTTTCGTCTCCATGCGGAAACAGCTCAGGGGTCGGGCTGGCCTGCGAAATACTGGGTATACGAAGCCTGCCTCCCCTGGTCGCGAACGGAGGCCACCCCATGCTGGCTCCAGATCGGAGAAGAAGGGGGGATGCTGCCGACAGTGAACTTGCTGCTAAGGTCCAGCGAGCAAAAGGGTGGTAGCCGAAACGATTCTGATGAGCGACTGCAGCAGCCCCAGGGGCAAGGTACCAAGCTGCCGTTTCACGTGTCCCCTGACTTCGACCGTGACTTGGCTGCTTGGGCGTGTACTGGGGAAGCTCTCAGCGAATCCCCGGATGCAGCCGTTTTCTGGTCGGGAGCGATTTGCTGCTCCGAACCAAACCTGGCCTGGCAACTAGGGCTGGCGGCGCAAAACCCGACAGCGAGCCAGGCATTGGAGCGGTCAGTTTATGACCGGATTCGGGCACACTGGCGCAAGCAAGCGGGCGATTGGCAGCCGCACCTGACACGGGGTGGCTTCGCACAACCAACGGATTGGGCGTCGAGGTCAGCCCGCCACGAAGAAACCCGCCGCGTGGCCGAGTTTCTCTTGCAGCTGATACCCTCGCAAGAGCGGGCTGAGAGACGGATAGTGGTCGCGGGTTTCGGCGTGTTGTTTACCCTGGGTTGGCTCGCATTGGCTTGCGGTATTTTCGGAGCGGTCAGTGGACGCGCTCCGTATCTGATGTGGTCACGGCGAATCTTGAGCGTAATCGTCGCCCTGGTGGCTTTATGGTGGGCCTGGACGAGCGTGGAGGCGCGGACTCCGTCGGAACAAAATTCCGCTGCCTCCGTGCAAACCACACCCTCCGCCGCGCCCCCGTTAGTTCAGCGGCCCTAGACCGATTTTGGCTCTCTCTTTGTTGCTGCATTGGGCCTGAGGTGGCGGCACCACTTGATGTTAGCAAAGAGCAGCCAAGTTGCCCGCGCACATTAGGCCAACCGGCGGAGCCTCATTTGGAGCGGTTCGAACTAGGAAGGCCCGATTCTTACTTGGGGGCCAGCATAGCCACCAGCCGCTTGCCCTCAAGGGTAGGTTGGCGTTCCAGCTTCGCCAAATCCTGTACTTGTTCGAGAACATGCTGCAAAACGCGCTGCCCCTCCTCAATGTGCTGCATTTCCCGACCGCGGAATTGCACGGTGATCTGCACCTTGTCATGATGTTCCAGGAAACGGCGAACCTGATTGATTTTGGTTTCGATATCGTGCTCCCCCGTTTTCGGTCGCAGCCGTACCTCCTTGAGTTTGGGCTGGTGTTGTTTGGCCTTGGCCTGCTTACGCGATAACTCGTATTTGTACTTACCGTAGTCCATGATGCGGCAAACAGGTGGACGCTCTGTGGGTGCCACTTCCACAAGGTCCAGACCTGCCTCCCGCGCTCGCTTCAGGGCTTCGGAAGTGGGAACGATGCCCAACTGTTCACCGTTGGCCCCAATGAGGCGAATCGGACTGACACGAATCTGCTCGTTGACCCGCAGCCCCCGTTCTGGCCCTGGACGCGACATACGTGCTATCGGAATACGCTCTGCCTCCTTGAGTGTACCTTCGTGTTTATATATCTGATAACGTCCCACTCGTTCCTCGTCAACTAATTTTTTTCAAAACCTCGGCGGGCTGCTCGCTCGGCAGAACTGTGGCGCTGCAAGTTGGCGAACTCTTACGTGCGGGCCAGAAGGGAAATACCATAGCCTGGGGGACAAACCCCCGCCGAATTCGCCGCAACTCATCTACCGTGTAAAACGCCTCGGGGTCATGCGTCTCGATCAGCCGGTTGACCTGGGGTAACTTGGCCCGGGGGACGACGCTGAAAAGCAAATGTACCGGCCCCATGACACCGTGCCCATCCAATCGTGTTATGCCAAAGCCCGATTCGCGAAACGCCCGCACCAGAATGATTGGGTCTTTGCGAGTGATGACCTGGACCACGGCATAACCGAGGGCCATCCGGTCCTCGACACAAACCCCCAAATAGTTTCCCATGCCGAAGCCGGCGACGAATGCGGCAAAATAAATCGGCGAAGAAATGTTGCGCATCACCTGGGTGATGGCCAGCAGCCACAGGGTGATTTCCACAACGCCCAAAAGTGGCGCCAGCAGCCGCTGGTGCCGGGAGATGAGGATGGTGCGGACCGTGCTCAGCGTGACCACGCACGTCTCCGCAATAAAAATCCCCAGCGCCAAGGCGAAGGTGTTCAGCCAGGACTCCATGGGGTGTTTGTCCTCCTCTCAGAGCTCTCTTTTCCTCACAGCAGCAGGAGCAAGGCGGCTCGGTTGCCGTCCTCATATTGCTCGATGTGCTCGACACCCCGATGCTCTGAGGTAATGCCCACGGTTGTACTTGCGCTTGCAGTCGCCATCTTGGTGGGTGCGTTCGACACGCTTTGCCGTGCCGCAACCCTGCGAGGCATCGCGCGCACGGCCGGTTAGTAAAGCCGTTTTCCCAACTCTGGCAAGAGCAACTGTTGCGATGGTTTGTGCTTGGCTGGGGATCTCTGAGGCCAGTTCGCTTATTTCGGGCGCTAGATGAGAAGGGAACTCGTGGGGAATGCTGACGCATGCTGCATAGCCCTGCCGCTATCACGTGGCAGATGCTGTTATAAATCGGAAAATTCCCATGGCACGTCCGGGACAAACCTGCCGCTATGGCGTCGAACGCTCTTCGGTTGGGGCTCGTGCTGTTGCTAAGAACTCGTTTGAGTACGAGTGCGGGCACACAAGGGCGTAGCACTTTCCAGGGCTAGACGCTCGCTTATGATAAGAAGGAACCACGCCGCTGCAAAACCTTCTCCCGAAGGCCGGCCCTCATGCTTGCTTGGCGCAGGCGGTGGGAGAGTGGTGTGCGTCGGCGTCGGACAGGGAACCACACGCGGGAGAATGGCAATGCCAATACGGGTAGCGATCAACGGATTCGGACGGATTGGGCGACTGGTCTACCGGGCCATGGCGCAACGACCACATGTCTTTGAGGTGGTCGCCGTCAACGATCTTACGAAACCCGACCAACTCGCGTACTTGCTCAAATATGACAGCGTTCATGGCGTTTTCGACAAAAAGGTAGAGGCTCGGGAAGGCGAATTGGTCGTGGACGGCAAGAGCATCAAAGTGCTGAGCATTCGTGAACCGGCCAAGCTACCCTGGAAAGACCTGAACGTCGAGGTGGTGGTGGAATCCACGGGCTTTTTCACAGAGCGGGAAGGCGAAAAAGGCGGGTTTGCTGACCATTTGAAAGCAGGCGCCAAACGAGTGGTTATCTCCGCACCGGCCAAAGGGGAAGACATTACTATAGTGCTGGGCGTCAATGATCATTTGCTCAAGTCCGAACATCGGTGCATTTCCAACGCCAGCTGTACGACGAATTGTCTAGCGCCAATGGTCAAGGTGCTGCACGACCACTTTGGCATTGATTGGGGCCTGATGACAACCGTGCACGCCTACACCAACGACCAGCGCGTCGCCGACCTCATTCACCCCGAGGAACCGCGGCGCGCTCGTGCTGCCGCTGTCAACATTATCCCGACGCGAACCGGCGCCGCTGCGGCCATCGGCAAGGTGATCCCCGAACTCGATGGCAAGTTGCACGGCGTGGCCCTCCGCGTCCCCGTGCCCGACGGTAGTATTACCGACTTGACCGTGGAATTGAAAAAGGAAGTCACCCTTAAAGACATCCTCGGGGCTTTCCGCGAAGCTGCGCAGGGTAAACTGCGCGGCATCCTGCAATACACAGAAGACCCCATTGTTTCTTCGGACATCATTGGCAACTCGCACAGCTGCATTTTCGATGCAAAAGCTACCGTCAAGATTCCGCCTCGCCCCGACGACGCTGCGAGCCGGCATTGGAAGGTGTTCGGCTGGTATGACAATGAATGGGGTTATAGCTGTCGCACCGCCGACCTGGTGGAGCGCGTCGCGCAACTGGGCTAGACCAGGCCCTCGCCGTCACCGCAGCTGCAACTGTGCCTCAATGGCCAGACGGCTACGCCCCAGCATGCAGAAAGGTAGATTCCTTTTCTCGAACCAGCGCCTGCTGCAAGGGACTGTGGATCAGTCGATCTGGGCACATAAGTTGCGATGGTTAGGATACAAAACTGATACCGTGTTTAGGTACTGTGCGGAGCAGAGGATTGACAGTATCCCTAAAAAGGTGCGGGTCGACTTGTGCCTCCCTCGCCTTGCAGGGGTGTGGAGATTATCGCGATGCCGACTAAGAGTCTTGCGACGCTCACCGAACTTCACGGCAAACGCTGCCTGATCCGTGTGGATTTCAATGTTGGTCTGGACAAGGAAGGCAACATCACCAACGACCGGCGAATTCGCTCCGCGTTGCCAACCTTGCACTACGTTCTCGAGAAAGGTGGTAAGGCAGTTGTTATGAGCCATCTCGGCCGGCCGAAAGGCGACCCTAAAGCTGATGCCATTCTACGCCTAGACAATGTAGCCCGCCGCTTATCGGAGTTGCTGGGCAAGCCGGTGCGCAAGGTGGACCAGGTAGTCGGGCCGGCGGTAGTGGCGGCCGTCAATGTCTTGCGGCCGGGCGAAGTCCTAGTGCTGGAAAATTTGCGTTTCCACCCAGGCGAAGAGAAAAACGATGCCGAGACTGCTGTGCAGCTCGCGAT
>BEIM01000243.1 GCA_002898995.1 bacterium HR36 | reverse complement strand
ACAATGCCGGTCGCGCGGGCGATGGTCGGGGTGATATTCGGGTCCCACTCGCAGAGCTTGGTTCCTTCCTTCACTTCCTGCCCGTCTCCGACGAGTAAGCGCGCACCGACCATGGGGACAAAGTGCTTTTCCAACTCCCGGCCACGCGAATCGAGGATGCTAATCTGGCCGTTACGGTTTAGGACGATGCGCTGACCCTCATTGTTGACAGCATACTCCAGCATCTCCAGCTTCACGATACCTGCTTTGCGGGCCTGGATGCTCGATTCCTCGGCGCCGACTTTGGCGACGCCACCGATGTGGAACGTGCGCATCGTCAGCTGCGTACCCGGCTCGCCAATCGACTGCGCTGCGATGATACCGACAGCCATTCCCAGCTCAACCAGGTTCCCCGTGGACAAGTCCATACCGTAGCAGCGTTGACACACGCCTAAAGGCGCCTGGCAGGTCATGGGGCTGCGCACCAGGAGCTTGTCAATCCCCATTTCCTCAATCCGCCGGGCTTTTTCGGGCGTGATCAGTTCGTTTTCGCCAACGATGATTTCATCGGTAATGGGATCGACAATGTTGCGACGGCTGACCCGACCACGAATGGCGTCGCGCAGCGGGCGTTCCAGGCGGTGTCCCTCATACAGTGCCGACTTGGTAATTCCCTGAGTGGTGCCGCAATCTTCCATCGTGATCACAACGTTCTGGGCCACGTCTGCGAGCTTGCGGGTAAGGTAACCAGAGT
Organism: bacterium HR36; assembly: GCA_002898995.1. Classification (GTDB taxonomy): domain Bacteria; phylum Planctomycetota; class Planctomycetia; order Gemmatales; family HRBIN36; genus HRBIN36. Next base: position 5,176 of record BEIM01000243.1, on the reverse strand, counting down.
CGGCCGTCTTGAGCGCAGTGTCGGCCAGACCTTTGCGGGCTCCGTGTGTTGAGGTGAAATACTCCAAAACAGTCAGACCTTCACGGAAATTCGACTTAATGGGCGTTTCGATAATCTGGCGGTTGGGTTTGCTCATCAAGCCGCGCATCCCAGCTAGCTGAGCCACCTGATCCACGTTGCCGCGTGCTCCTGATTGCGCCATCAGGTAAATGGGGTTGAGATACGGCCGGCCGTTCCGCTCATCCCGACCCAGCGTCGCCATGACCTCTTTCTTCACGCTGTCGGTGGCTTCCAGCCAGATTTCGATAGTCTTGTTGTAGCGCTCCTGGTCGGTGATCGCTCCGTTTTCCCACTTCCGGCGCAAGTCCACCACTTGCGCTTCGGCCCTGCGGATAATCTCCTCTTTAGCCTTGGGAACGCGCAAATCGTCCGTGGAGAAGCTCAAACCGCTGCGTGTGGCTTCCTGGAAACCGATTTCCTTCATGCGATCGAGCAATTCGATAGTTGCCTTCCGGCCCAGCATTTCGTAGCAATCGGCAATGATTCGGGCAAGCGCCTTCTTGTCGAGCACGACATCGTAGAAGAAGGGCATGCGCTGGTCAAGGATTTCGTTGAAGATAACCCGCCCCACGGTGGTGGTGATAATGCCATTGGCGGGTGCTGGCAAATAACGCCAATCCTTGCCATCGAAGGTCACCACCTTTTTGTTGTGTGGCAGACGCACACGGATTTCGGCGTGGGTGGCCACCTTCTTTAGCGCGTAGGCCAAATGCACTTCGTCCAGCGAAGCGAAAACGCGGCCTTCCCCCAGCTGACCCGGCAGCTTGGCGGTCAAGTAGTAGCACCCCATAACGATGTCCTGGCTGGGGCTAATGATCGGGTTACCGTGGGCCGGGCTGAAAATGTTGTTGGTGGACATCATCAGCACCATGGCTTCCACCTGGGCCTCGACGGAAAGCGGCAGGTGAACCGCCATCTGGTCACCGTCGAAGTCGGCGTTATAGCCTTGGCAGACCAGCGGGTGGATACGGATGGCGTTGCCCTCAATCAACACGGGCTCAAACGCCTGGATGCCCATGCGATGCAACGTCGGAGCACGATTCAGCAGGACAGGGTGATTGCGTGTTACCTGCTCCAGGATGTCCCACACCACCTCTTCGCGGCGCTCGATTAGCCGCTTTGCCGATTTCACCGTATCTGCGTGCCCCAGTTGCCGCAATCGCTGGATGATGAAAGGTTGGAATAGCTCCAAGGCAATCCGTTTGGGTAAACCACACTGGTGCAGTTTCAATTCAGGACCGACAACGATTACCGAACGAGCGGAATAATCCACGCGTTTGCCGAGGAGGTTTTCCCGGAAGCGGCCTTGCTTGCCTTTGATCATGTCGGTCAATGACTTTAGGGGACGGTTGGACGAGCCAGCCACCGGCCGCTTGGAGCGTGCGTTGTCAATTAGGGCGTCCACCGCTTGTTGCAACATCCGCTTTTCGTTCCGAATGATGACTTCGGGAGCATTGAGATCCACCAGCTTCTTGAGCCGATTATTGCGGTTGATAATGCGGCGATACAAATCATTCAAATCGCTGGTGGCGAAGTTGCCGCTGTCGAGTAACACCAGCGGACGGAGATCGGGCGGGATAACTGGGATAACTTCCAGCACCATCCATTCGGGCTTGTTTTCGCTGTCGCGCAACGCTTCGACCACTTTGAGCCGCTTCACCAATTCCTTGTAACGCAGCGCTTCTGCGGATTCTTCGCGGGATTTGGAAGCCGACTTCGAACCCTGCTTTTCCCACTCCGCCAGTTCCTGGCGCAATTCTTTGGAAAGTTTGACGAGGTCGAGGCGCTGCAGCAGCTTTTTAATGGCCTCTGCGCCCATATCGGCCTCAAAGTCGCGACCGTAGGCTTCCCGCGCCCGACGATATTCTTCTTCCGTGAGCAACTCCCGCTCGCGAATGGTTTTTTCTGAACCGGGGACTGGCTGCCCCGCGACTTTGCCTGGGTCAACGACGACGTATTCCTGGTAGTAGATGACCTTTTCGAGGTCGGCTACCTTCATGTCCAGTAAAGCCCCCAAGCGACTGGGCATGGACTTGAAGAACCAAATGTGGACGACGGGGGCGGCCAGTTCAATGTGGCCCATACGCTTACGCCGCCAACGACTGTGCGTCACCTTAACGCCGCAGCGGTCGCAAATCATTCCCTTATACTTCATACCTTTGAACTTCCCACAGGAACATTCGTAGTCTTTTTCCGGGCCAAAAATACGCTCGCAAAACAAACCATCGCGTTCTGGCTTGTAAGTGCGATAGTTGATGGTTTCTGGCTTTTTCACTTCGCCAAAGGACCAGCTGCGAATGTCCTGCGGGCTGGCGAGGCTGATGCGCACGGCAATGTAATCGTTGATCCGTTCGTAGCCGGTTTCTTGCATGGCTTTGCTCACGGTCAGTCTCCTTATTCAAGCTCTGCGGATTGTTCCCGGTCAAGATCTATCTGCCAGCGCCGTCAACAATTGCTGCTTGCGAATCAGCTGCATATTCAGCCCCAGACCCTTGATCTCGTGGGTCAGCACCTCGAAACTGGCTGGGGTACCAGCTTCGAGCTTGGGATATCCTTTGACAATGGATTCATAGATTTTGGAGCGGCCTTCCATGTCGTCGGATTTGACAGTGAGCAGTTCCTGCAACATGTAAGCGGCACCGTAAGCCTCCAGAGCCCAAACTTCCATTTCGCCAAAGCGCTGGCCGCCCGCTCGTGCTTTCCCGCCCAAGGGCTGTTGCGTAATCAGGGAATACGGGCCGGTGGCGCGGGCGTGGATCTTGTCGTCCACCAGATGGTGCAGCTTCATCATGTACAAATATCCGACGGTAACTTCCTGGTCGAACGGTTCGCCGGTGCGCCCATCATAGAGGCGGACTTTGCCGTGTTCGGGCAGGCCGGCTTCGCGCAAACAGGCACGGATTTCTTCTTCGGTGGCCCCGTCAAAAACCGGGCTAATTGCCCGAAATCCCAGCTGTGCCGCTGCCCACCCTAAGTGCGTCTCGAGAATCTGCCCGACGTTCATACGCGACGGCACGCCCAACGGGTTGAGGATAATGTCTACGGGGGTCCCGTCTTCCAAAAACGGCATATCCTCGATGGGAAGAATCTTGGCGATGACTCCTTTATTGCCGTGGCGGTCCGCCATCTTGTCGCCGACGGAAATCCGCCGCTTCGTGGCAATCCACACTTTTACCATTTGCTGGACGCCTTGGGGCAATTCATCGCCTCGTTTGAGATAGTTGATCTTGGCGTCGCGCTCCTCAATCACCTGTCGGATCCGCTCCATAGCCGCACGGTAGGCTTCTTCCACCTGCCGTTTGCGTTCCGAGCTACGCAGGGGTTCCAGCAGTTTTTCCAGAAAGAGCTGTTGCGGATCCTGGGTTGCCAGCTTCACCGCCTGGTCAAATTGGCTCTTTTCATCGCGTTCGCGCCCCAGCACCTTATCATCCGGCCCGCGGATCTCTTTCTTCTCCAAGATGCGCTGCAGGGTTTCCAAGAACTGACGGTATTCCTGGACTACCGCCTTGAGTGCTCGCTGTTCGATCTCCTTTTCCTCCGCGTCGAGCTTCTTGCGCTCCTCTTCGCTGAGACTGGCGCGGCGGCTATAGCGTTCTGCATGGATGACGATGCCTTCGATCCCTGGGGGAACCTCCAGGCTGACGTTGCGGACGTCTTCACCGGCTCGGCCAAAGATCGCATGCAGCAGCTTTTCCTCGGGAGTCAGTTCCGCCCGCGATTTGGGGGCAATCTTGCCGACGAGGATGTCTCCCGGCCGAACATAGGTACCGACGCGTACCACTCCGTGTTCGTCGAGGTTGGCCAGTTTTCGGGGGGATTCATTGGGGATGTCGCGGGTGAATTCCTCTTTGCCCAGTTTCGTTTCGCGAATTTCCGTTTCGTGCTCGGTGATGTGGATGGAAGTGTAAATATCCTCGTGCACCAGCCGTTCGCTGATGATAATCGCGTCCTCGAAGTTATAGCCTTCCCACGACATGAACGCTACCAGGACGTTGCGCCCCAGCGCCAGCTCGCCCTGCGAAGTGGCAGGCCCATCGGCGAGGATTTGTCCCGTCTTCACGCGCTGTCCGAGGCGCACGATCTGTTTTTGATTGAGGCAGGTTTTCTCATTCAAGCCACGGAATTTTCGCAACACATATTCCTTGGCACCTGCCTGGCTGCGGGCCAGTTGCAGCAAAGCACCAGGACCCCGTGCTGCGTTCATTTGCTCCTGGCTCAGCGGGGCGTCTGCGGTAACGATCCGCTCCCCGTCCACATAGACCACGTATCCGTCCTTTTCCGCCCGCATCACCATCCCCGAATATTTGGGCACTTCCGTCTCCATACCGGTGGCGACCAAAGGCGGTTCGGTTTCGAGCAAGGGGACGGCCTGGCGCTGCATGTTGGCGCCCATCAGTGCGCGGTTGGCGTCATCGTGTTCCAGAAACGGGATGAGCCCCGCGGAAACACCCACGATTTGCTTGGGTGACACATCTAAGAATTCCACCTGCTTCGGCGGGACAAAGGCCAATTCACCACCCTTGCGCACTTGTACCAATGGGCCGACAAGTTTTCCGTCCTGCCGGGGAGCATCCGCCGGGGCCACGCAATGCTGCGCTTCCTCGTCGGCACGCATCCAGACGACTTCGTCCGTGACCTTACCATCGCGGACGCGGCGATAGGGCGTAATCAGAAAGCCGTACTCGTTGACGCGAGCAAAGATGCCCATGCTGGCAATCAGCCCGATGTTGGTGCCTTCGGGCGTCTCAATAGGACAGATGCGGCCGTAATGCGAGATATGCACGTCGCGGGCTTCAAAGCCAGCGCGCTTGCGATTCAACCCACTTGGTCCCAACGCGCTCAGACGCCGTTCGTGCGTCAATTGCGACAGGGGATTCGTCTGGTCCACCACCTGGCTGAGTTCGCCACGACCAAAGAAATACTCGACCGCCGCTGATACGTGTCGGGGGTTAATCAACGTCCGCGGCGTCATTTCTGCGGGGTCTTTCATCTGCATCCGTTCCGCAACTGTCCGCCGCAATTTCAGCAAGCCCTTACGAATCTCATCGGCGGCTAGCTCATCAATGGTGCGTACGCGGCGGTTGCCGAGATGGTCAATGTCGTCCACTTGCGCCTG